>NZ_LVYZ01000029.1:0-137201 GCF_001909095.1 Paenibacillus sp. P46E | reverse complement strand
AAATGGAGACTGAACTATCACAAAAAGAAATGTATATTTTTCACAAGTATATAAGTAATATTGATAGAAGAATTAATGCTATCTGAAAATTTCGATTCTATTATTTTAATTCCTTTAAAGAAAAGTTTGCTTATGGTGCATATGCTTATAATTTATCAAATATGAAGTGTAGAAAATTCTTAAGTATACTAGCGCACATATTATTGATTTGTCAATCTAAGGATATATCTCAAGAAAAATTAGGAATGATTAATGATAACATTGAAAATATTACTTTTTTATATAGAGAGGATATTATTGAATATAAAGAAATGAATTATGGTTGGAAAGAATTTCTGAATTCATTAAATACTATGTCAATGTTGAATTTTGAGATTGAAGAAATAATGCCCTCTGAGGAGGAGTTCGTTGAGGGTTCTATAGGGAAGGGGGACAGTAGAGCATTTACTATTGATGATTACTTATGGAAGCGTAAGAGGGATGGGCTAAATGAAGAGGAATTACCAGATTTCGGTGAGATAGTACATGATTAAAATTAAGATTTGTTAATTCAGATTATATAGTTCTTAAAGAAAGACAGTGGTCGCACTTTTATGTTATTTCTTAAGGTTCTATACAGAAATCAGGATCTTCGTGAGTCTAATTGGATTCATGAAAATCCTATTTGTTTAAAAGTTCAAAATGCTAACACAGGAGCGAGGTGCGCCGCTTGAACGAAAAGAACGGAACGGAGCTTGCCACCTTTGCAGGAGGCTGCTTTTGGTGCATGATCAAGCCCTTTGACGAGCTGCCGGGCATTGTCTCACTGGTATCCGGGTATACGGGCGGTCACACGGTTAATCCGACTTATGAGGAAGTGGGTACGGAAACGACGGGGCATGTGGAGGCTGTGCAGATTACATTTGAGCCGGCGGTGTTCCCGTATGAGCGGCTGCTGGACATTTATTGGCAGCTGATTGATCCGACAGATAAGGGCGGGCAATTCATGGACCGGGGATATTCCTACCGGACGGCGATCTTTGTGCATAATGATGAGCAGCGGAAAAAGGCGGAGGCGTCCAGGACAGCGCTCCAGGCGAGTAAAAGATTCAAGGATCCGATTGTGACGGAGATTCTTCCCGCTGCTCCATTTTACACGGCTGAGTCTATGCATCAGGATTATTATAAAACCCATCCCTTGGATTATAAGCTCTATCTGAAGGGTTCGGGCCGGGACGAATTCCTGGAGCAGCACTGGAACAGCCGTGAGGATCAAAAACGCCTGAAGAGTCAGCTGACCCGGCTCCAATATGAGGTCACGCAGCATAAGGCGACAGAGCCGCCGTATGAGAATGAGTACTGGAACGAATTTCGTGACGGCGTTTATGTGGATGTGATCAGTGGCGCCCCGCTGTTTAGCTCGGCGGACAAGTTCGATTCCGCCACCGGCTGGCCCAGCTTCACTGGTCCGATTGCCGAAGGGCTGATACGGCGTGAAGCTGACTATAGCGGCGGAGAGGTCCGGACGGCACTGCGCAGCAGGCTGAGCGGAGCCTATCTGGGCCACTTGTTCTTCGATGGGCCGGAGCCGGCGAACCAGCACTACCGGGTCAACTCTGCCGCGCTGCGGTTCATCCCGAAGGAGGAGCTGGAGGCGAACGGGCTGGGGCGGTATCTGGAGCTGTTAAAATGATCGTAGTAATTTACGTCTGGCTGGTTAGTGATAAAATGGAAGATGCTGAAATACATATGAATCGCTGGAGGAATGCAGGATGGATATGGAGCAGACTATCGAATCATTAATGGACGAGGCAGAGGTATCTTTTATCGGATCTGTGGATGCAGAAGGGTTTCCGAATATGAAGGCCATGCTGCCGCCGCGCAAAAGGGAAGGAATGCAGGTCTTTTATTTCACGACCAATACCTCATCCATGCGGGTCAGACAGTATAGGGAGCATCCGCAGGCTTGTGTGTACTTTTGCAATCCGCGCACATTTAAAGGCTTCATGCTGAGAGGCATCATGGAGGTGCTGGAGGACCAGGCTTCCAAGGAAATGATCTGGCGTGAGGGCGATACGGATTATTATTCGCTGGGCGTAACGGACCCGGATTATTGCGTCCTGAAATTCACAGCAGAAAATGGGCGGTTCTACAGCCATTTTCATTCAGATAATTTCGATGTGCCCGTGATGAGTGAAATCTAATCTATAGGGGGACGGCTGGAATATGAAGCATCTTTTACTCCAATATATGACCCGGCTGACTTCTTTGAGTACTGAAGAGCAGCAGGCGATTCTGGATGAAATCCTTGTCGAGGAATACAGCAAGGGAGATGTTCTGCTGCGGCAGGGAGAGGTTCCAGACTATTGCTATTTTGTCCTAAAGGGATGCGTGCGGCAGCATGCAGTTGATGTTATGGGCCGGGATATCACCTCCAACTTCTACACAGAGGAGCAGGCGATTTCCATCTTCAATGCGCATAAGCCGGATAAAACGTCGGAGTATACCCTGACCTGTCTGGAGGACTGTACATTAGTGGTCGGCCCGCTGAACACTGAGAAGGCGATGTACACCAAACATACACAACTCGAAACTATGACCCGTCAGATGATTGAACAGAGCTTCGGTCAGATGCAGGAGGAATTCGCCGCTTTTATTGCCTCTTCTCCCGAAGACCGCCTGAAGGCTCTCCTTCACAAAAGACCCGCACTGATCAGCCGTGTCCCCCAGCATCAGTTGGCTAGTTATCTCGGAATAACGCCGGAATCACTGAGCCGGATCAAGAAGCGGATTCAGCGCGAACCCGCGGGTCCGGGACTCTGAACAGCAGCCATAGGCCAAGGCCCAGCTCTCCCGCTGTCATAGGCAGCATAAATACCCATTTGACTACTTTTATAAATTCTTCATACTCAGGAACGAGTGTGCTGCTCAGATGGAGCAAGATATAACCTGCCCCAGCCAACAGCAACAGAACACTAATAATCTTCGGGATATTCCCTGATTGAAAGGCCAGCAGGCCCACTGTGAGCAAATGCCCCCCAAACAGAATCAAGCCGATCGACCACACCGCTTCAAAAGCGTGAAGAAAAAGCATCATCTCCGCCTGCAGCTCCTGCGGTGTGAAGCCGATCAGTGCCTGACTCCTGCTGTCTGTAAGAAGCGAGACGACAACCAGGCTGGAGACAGCAACCCCCAATACCGCGGTATAGGACAGGCGCAGCCATGCGCCCAGCAGGGACAGTGCGTGCTGCACAGGCTGCAGAACCGTATATAATGCCCATGCGGCTGCAATGTCGCAGGCTAATATCAGCACCCATCCCAGAATTTCAGCCCTGAATAGCAGGGGAGAAGCTTGCAGGTTGCCGAAGGTAGCGGCTGGATCTCCCTCCACCACAAGACTCCCATGAACATATCCATACGAAAATGCGGCGGCCACCGCCATCACAAGTAGTGAAATTCCCCCAGTTCGTGCCACTGCTGCAGTCATTAACACAACCCCCTCTAATTGATTCTGGTTCCATTGTACAAAGAGGGTAAGGAGGGGGCATTGACTTAAGTCAAGGGAGTTCAGATGAGGGATGCAAAAGCGCCTGGTATCGAAGTCAAGCCGGGATAACGCAAGGTTGGTGAAACCGTACCTCAAGCAAAGGTGAAATTGTAGGCCATGCAGAATATTTGAAAGAGGGTATCAAAGTTACAAAGCGTTGTGGAAAAGTTCTATATCATGGAGGGTTAAATATGAACAGTTATCAAAAAGAAACGGTAAAGATTAAACATCATGGGAGAGAAGTTTTTGGTGTCTCTTACATGCCTAATAAGAAAAAGTGTCCCGTCGTGATCTTCAGCCATGGTTTTAATGGAATAAATGAAGACTTCGCTATGAATAGTGACTATTTAGCAAAGAATGGTGTGGGCGCCTATGGTTTCGACTTTTGTGGAGGCTCCGTAAACTCAAAGAGTGACCTTAGGACCAATGAAATGTCTATATTTACAGAAAAGGAAGATCTATGCGCTGTCGTTGAGAACATAAAAACTTGGGAGAATGTTGATCCTGATAATATCTTTTTATTTGGAGGAAGCCAGGGAGGATTAGTATCTGCATTAGTAGCTGATGAGTATATAAAAGATATTAAAGGACTTTTATTGCTATTTCCAGCACTGTGTATTGTAGCTGACTGGAATAAAAAGTTTCCAACACTGGGGAGCATTCCTGATGCGTATGAGCTGTGGGAAGTTCAATTGGGGAGAGTGTTTTTTGAATCCATTCATGAATATGATGTATTTGACCATATTGGCCAATTCGATAAAAATGTTTTGATTTTTCATGGGGATCAGGATGATATTGTGTCACTTGAATATGGGAAGAAGGCGTCAATGATATACCCTCATGCTAGAATTGAAGTGTTTCCTGGAGAAGGTCACGGTTTTTCAGAAGCTGGTAATCAAAGAGTCGCTGAGATGACATATGAATTTATAAAAGCAAATATCTAATCTCTAAATGAAATAGATATTATTCCCGGTCTCTGTCTAGGTCTGGGCAGAGGCGCTCATGAGCGTATCATGCTTTGGCAACTCAAGTCTGGAGGGGGTTACTTATGCAAAATCGAATTCATACGCCCGGTCCTGTGCTTGGCAGCGACGGCGTTTTGCTGCAGCGCGGTTACTCGACCCAAGCCGTGCTTACCTTCAATCGGGACGCAATCAAGGCACCACCCTGGCGAGTGAAGGAATGGGACTTCTATCAAGTGTCGAACGATCAGTATGGCTTGCAGATGACTATAGGGCATGTCTCCTACGCCGGCGATGTATCCGTGAAGCTCTTCGAGTTTGAGACTGGTAAACGGTACGATATATCGAACATGCTTATATTGCCATTCGGGCGTTTGAATATGCCGGCAACGGCCGAGCAAGGCGATCTGACGTATCAGAAAAAAGGCTTCCTCATGCAGTTTCAAGTGATGGACGGAGAGCGCAGACTTATTTGCAAGTCCGCTGGCAACGGCAAGCAGTTACCGATCGACATCGATATTCGGCTAATCCAGCCTGATTCTACCTCGATTGTGATGGCAACGCCATTTGATGAGGATAGTCGTTTTTTCTATTACAATCATAAAATCAATTGTATGCCTGCTAACGGTTTTGCCCGAATAGGGGAACAGGAATATCGCTTCGAAGCCGATACCGCCTTCGGGCTTCTCGATTGGGGCCGGGGGGTATGGCCTTTCAGTCACGAGTGGTTCTGGGGAAGCGGCAGCGGTTATGCCTTCGGCAAACGGTTCGGCTTTAACATCGGCTATGGCTTCGGTAACACATCTGCCGCCACGGAGAACATCTTGTTCTATGACGGCGAAGCGCATAAGATCGGCCAAGTTCACTTCGATCTGCAAGGAGGCGGTGGTTACATGGCCAGGAAAACCTTCATCAGCGAAGATGGGCGATTCGAAATGGAGTTCAAGCCGATCTATGATCGGTACACGGAAATGAAACTGAAAATTATCGATACGCATTGCCACCAGATTTTCGGGAAGTTTAACGGGAAGGCCGTTTTAGACGACGGTACGGTAATCGAGGTTAAGGATCTCGTGGCCTTTGCGGAACATGCGGTCAACCGGTGGTAAAGGGACTTAACGCGATCGGCTTGCGCAGTTTCATATTCCCGGGTTATATATCCGCTTCGGCCATTTGATCTGCAACGTAGCTAGATTGAGAAGTGAGAGGCTAAAGATCTGTTTTTTAGGAGGAATTACAGTAAGGATATTAATTGTTATATTCTCAGCGTTAAAAATATTAACTATACGGGGGATTCGACGATGCCGCTATTCAAGGGTTTCAAGACGGGGTAAAGGCGGATCGTCTAGCGTTCTTGGATGAATTTATAACCAATTTCTTCGCCACTGGGGGAAAGAACGGACTTGGTAAACGAAGCGTTCCGTTTATACAATCGCGTTATTGCGGCTTTTGCTTCGCCGAAAGGCACGCTTGATTTTAGCTGCACCGATTTCTGTGTGGACCTTGAGACTGGAGAACGTTCCATGTGAAAGGTTGCAGCTTCTAATATACGTCATCCGGAGCCGCACTTGATTATTGAACAAGAAAAGTATAATATGAGTCCATACCATTGGTTTAAATGTTTAAACATTTAAACTACATAAACGGGGAGGCACCAGCATGGGAAAGCAGGCGTTGCAGATTTTTCGCGAAAGCCTTCCAATTCTTCAAGTATTAAGTGATCCGCACCGTCAGGATATTCTGCTCCATCTATCGGAGGATGGCAGGATGACGGTCAATGAAATTACCGGGAAGTTGTCCTTGTCACGGCCGGCAGTTTCCCATCATCTGAAATTGCTCAAAAATGCGGGAGTCATCAAAGTCGAGCAAGTGGGAACCCAGCGATATTATGAGTTGTCCATGCAGGAATCGGTAGAGTTGTTAAGAAGGCTTCTAGCTGCCTTAGAGCGGGATTGTCTCTAGGCCCATTTCATAGAAAGAGGAGAAGGAATATGAAGCAGTGGAACTCAGAGCAGGTCAATGAAATCCTGCAGGAGCATCGCGAGAAATTTCATAGCGGTTATACACGAAGCGTGGAGTTTCGTCTGGAGCAGCTGGGGAAGCTGTCGGATGCGATCAAACGGAACGAGCAGCTGTTACTGGCGGCATTATATCAGGACCTGCACAAAAGTGAATTTGAGGCTTATTCGACAGAGATTGGTTATACGCTGGACAGCATCCGCTACATGAGCAAGCACTTGAAGCGGTGGATGAAGCCGCAAAGGGTAAGAACTCCCTTCTATCTTGCTGTATCTAAGAGTTACCAGTATAGAGAGCCCTACGGAACTGTTCTTATCATCGGACCCTATAATTATCCGTTCCAGCTGCTGATTGAACCGCTGATCGGAGCCATTGCGGCAGGGAACAGCGCGGTCTTAAAACCCTCCGAGAATACTCCTGCAGTTACTGCTGCCGTTAAGAAACTGATCGCCGAAACCTTTGCCGAGACGTATATCAGAGTGATTGAAGGGGAGAAGGAGACCACCTCGGCGCTGATTCACGCTCCCTTTGATTATATCTTTTTTACGGGAAGCGTACCGGTCGGCAAGATCGTCATGAAAGCTGCTGCAGATCACCTTGTGCCCGTCACGCTTGAGCTTGGGGGCAAAAGTCCGGCTATCGTGGAGCGGACTGCGAACCTTGACGTTGCGGCCAAACGGATTATTTGGGGGAAGATGATGAACGCGGGGCAGACATGTATTGCCCCGGACTATGTACTTGCCCATGAAGAGATTCGGGAGGAATTGATTGCCCGGATGAAGACGGTGCTGACAGGGTTCTTCGGACCGGACGCCAGAGTAAGTCCGGATTATGGCCGAATCGTCAATGAACGACAATTCGACCGCTTGGCCGCAATTCTGGAAGCGGGACCGAATAGCGTGCTTTCGGGCGGGAAAATGCTCAGAGATGAGCTCTACATTGAGCCAACACTGCTTGCGGCAACCTCTTGGTCGGACCCTGCGATGCAGGATGAACTCTTTGGGCCGATTTTGCCTATTATGGGCTTCCGTCTAGTGGAGGAGGCGATTGAAATGGTGAATGCCCGTCCCAAACCGTTGGCACTGTACTTGTTTACCGGACAACGTCAGGTCGAGGAGGAAGTACTCTCACGCGTCTCCTTCGGCGGCGGGTGCGTGAATGATACGATCAGCCATGTTGCCAATCACCACCTGCCATTTGGGGGAGTAGGAAACGCGGGGATCGGTGCATATCACGGGAAATACAGCTTCGAGCTGTTCTCTCATACCAAAAGCGTCCTCACCAAAAGCACGAGGCTGGATATCCCTTTCTTATTTCCGCCTTATGGCGACAAGGTCAAGTGGGTCAGAAAGATTATGCGTTAATACATGAGAAACGACGATCAGGAGGTGAACAAGATGAATAATGTACAATTTGCATCACTGGATGATGTGAAGAAAGAACTGCTGATCATGGAGGGGTACGACGTTATCCCAACCAAGCAGTGGCCGCTCTATGAGATTCTTGCCCATTGCGCTCAGACCATTGAATATTCTATGACAGGTTATCCGCAGCTGAAGCCCAGAATTGTGAGACAAACCATCGGCCGCATCGTGATCCGGAAATTTTTGAAGCAGGGCCATATGAAGCATGATTTGACGGCACATGTACCAGGTGCGTCCAAGCTTGAAAAACAGGGAACCGTCAAAGAGGGAATCGGACTTCTCCTCAAAGCAATTGATACCTTTCAAGCATACGAAGGGAAGTTAGCTCCCCACTTGATCTTTGGAGATCTAAGCAAGGAGGAGTATGACCGGTATTTCACCATGCACGTTACAGATCATTTCTCCGAGGTGCAGTTCGCAAGCTAAGCCAGTGATTGAATGCCAAAAATATCTGGAAGTAATTGGTCTGAGACTTTTATCACTGATCTGATACTCCCATTGCAAGTAATATGTTAGAATATCAGAAACGCAGGTACATTAACTTCATAATTCGCAAGCTATGATTGCTATGGATCACACTATAGCAGGAGCAGCTTCTGGAGAGACCACGGAATTCCGTGGCGCCGAAGGGTTCACAATCTCAGGCAAAAGGACAGAAGAGTACGGAATGTATTTGTCATGCTGACAGCAGCAGGACAGGTATTTTTTCATATTCTTATAACCCGGGAGATTGGATGACATCCAGTCTCTTTTTTTATTGGCATCAATACATAGTATTCATAAGGGGGAACTAGGAATGGCGCAAACAGAATTAAAAAGAGAGCTGGCCAACCGGCATGTTCAACTGATTGCCATCGGAGGCACTATTGGTACAGGATTATTCCTGGGATCGGGCAAGGCGATTCAGCAGGCGGGGCCCTCCATCATGATTACCTATCTAATCGTGGGCATCGCTGTGTTTTTCGTGATGAGAGCGCTGGGAGAGCTTCTGTTGTCTAATGCGGGATACCAGTCATTTACAGATATTGCCGAAGACTATCTTGGGCCCCGGATGGCATTCATCACGGGTTGGACCTATTGGTTCTGCTGGATCATGACGGCTATGGCTGATGTGATTGCAGTAGGCGTATATGTGCAGTATTGGTTTAATATTCCGCATTGGGTACCTGCTGTCGTCTGCCTGATTATTTTGTTAGGACTCAACTTACTGACTGTCAAAAACTTCGGTGAACTCGAATTCTGGTTTGCTCTAATCAAAGTCATCACGATTCTTGCTTTAATCGGCATAGGTATCATTTTCCTGATTATGGGGCTCAAGACGGATGCAGGATCGGTAACAGTCCGGAATCTTTGGGAACACGGAGGCGTGTTTCCGAACGGTGTAAAAGGTTTTTTATTTTCCTTCCAAATGGTGGTGTTTGCATATGTCGGTGTGGAATTAGTGGGGGTGTCGGCAGCGGAAACCGCGAATCCGGAGAAAAACATCCCATCTGCGATCAACAAAATACCTCTGCGGATTCTCTTCTTCTACGTTGGCGCGTTGTTCGTCCTGCTGTGCATTAATCCATGGACGGAACTCAGTCCGGCAGAAAGCCCTTTTGTAAAAACCTTTAGTCTAGTAGGGATTCCAATCGCCGCAGGGATTATCAATTTCGTCGTATTAACTTCAGCCGCTTCTGCATGCAACAGCGGGATGTTCTCGACAAGCCGGATTCTTTATAATTTGAGCCGGAAGAATCAAGCCTCCGTTCATTTTGCCAAACTGAATAAAAATCATGTACCCGGAAACTCGTTATTCATTTCTACGCTGGTCATATCTGCCGGTGCTCTTCTGAGCAAGCTCATTCCGGAGCAGGCCTTTGGAATCGTAACCACCATAAGTGCCATTTGTTTTATCTGGGTGTGGGGTGTTGTTCTCGTATGTCACATCAAATATAAGAAGACCCGGCCAGAATTACATTTGAAATCCAAATTCAAAGCACCGTTAACGCCGGCGGTTAATATTGTGGTCCTCGCTTTATTTGCTGCCATACTCATTATAATGCTGATCGCTAGAGAAACACGTCCGGCATTATTGTTTACGCCTCTATGGTTCATTCTGTTATATGTTTTGTATTCGGTAAATAGCAGGAAGAGGGAGCAGGACAACAAAATAATCAATGCAGAACCGACAATTCAATAAATCAAAGCAGCCCTCAATTCCACCATTCAGTGGTTTTGGGGGCTGCTTTGATCAAGACAACTCCCCATTAATGTGGAAGAGCCCTCCATTCTAAAAAGATTGTATACTGTTCTAGAGAGGTTCTGAATCCGCGAAATGGAGGATACTATATGACATTGTTTAATGAAAAAAGCGAGTCTCGCCTGATTGAGATTTTAAAATCGAACATACCAGATATTGGGGATTTACTGAATCCAGCAGCTGAGGAAGCAGAAATCAACCAAGCAGAGAGAATGATGAATTGCAGATTTCCAGATGATTTCAGACAATTATACATGAAACATAATGGAGAAGGAGATCAGGTGTTTGGAGTTATGGCTGGTTTTAGCTGGATGACCCTACAATCGGTAACGGCTACCTGGAGAAGGCGTCAGAATTCAGGCTGTGATATTATTTCCGGCAAACCGGATACAGTGAAAGAAGGGGAATATAGAAAGGGATGGGTCCCTTTTGCTGAAGATGGAGGAGGGTCGTTCCTTGTAATGGATCTGGAACCCGGAGTAAAGGGAAGTTATGGTCAAATCATTACATTAGACCGCAATTCGAATATTTCCTATGTTATTTCAGAGAGCTTGGGGCATTTCTTTGAATTTATCGAATCAGGCTTCAGCAATGGTGAAATCAATGCCATAGACGAGGAGGAAGTGATCCTTATTCACCGGAAGCATGGACATCTGTTTGATGATGTGCTGGCGTTGACTACAATGGAAACAGAAAAAAACAGCGTTATCCCAGTCAGCGGATTTTGGGCCGAGTATTTTGAAGATGATCATGAAGGCGGTTTTATTTCTGCAGAAACATTGAATAAACAGAGAATGGTCTTTATTCGGTCTGATCTGGCGAGAAAACACGGAGTAGTATCCTTGGATATTCTGACCCGTATGCCTAATCTTAAGGAACTTATTATACATGCCGATGAAATTGCAAATTACGATGTACTCAGACAGTTGCCTGGATTAACAGAGCTTGTAATAGGGGGGCAATCCTTTAAAGAGTCTGATTTGGAGTACCTAGTATACTTAGAAGAGTTACGGCAACTAACATTCACCAGACTATCATTAACGGACATATATAAACTGAAGGATATAAAAAAATTAAAAAATCTCAGATTATATAAAATGGACTCAATGGACAGCAAAGCAATAGGAGCCTTAGTAAACTTGACGGAATTAAGCTTAGAAGAACTAGAAGTTGGCGATTTGAGCTATATTTCAAACCTTAGGAAGTTGAAAAAACTGGAACTCAAAAAAGTGACAATACCTGACTTAGCGTTTTTAAAAGACCTAAGGAATTTAACAACTTTTAAAACGGATAGTTGTGCAAAGGATGAATCGAATATACCCGTTCTAGGAGAATTGCAGAAATTACAGGAGTTCACTTATCCGGTTGGCGATTTAACCCTATTCAAAAATTGTACGAGTCTTCGGGATATTGGAGTAGATGCATCAAGATTTAGCGGATTGGAGGAGATTTCCGGGTGTAGTATAACCGGCATCACAATATTTCAGGCAACATCAGAGGAACATGCAAACTCCGTAGTCGCTGAGTTCAATAAATATTTCAACCTTCAGTCCTACGGATGGCAGGTGAGTTGGTGATGAGCGAGGAACAGAAAGATAAGGCAGCAGGAGAAGTTCTATTTATTTATCCAATGACCATGGAGGCAAGCAGCGGACTTACGATTCAGGACCTGATCACTATGATTCAATCTGCCCGGTATTCTAAGGAAAGCGAAGCTGTTGAGACGGAACACTTTGATGCAAAGATGCTCTTGGATTCATTGAAACAAACAATCTTAAATGCCGGAACATTATTTATGGCGTACGATGTCCATACGAATTATCCATACATCGACGGTAATGACCAGGTATGGGTGTTCTCTGAGGAAGCATTCTCAGCAGATGCGGCGGATTATTACCTGCAGCAGTTCATTGAGCTGGAAATGAGAAAGATCAGCCGGGAGAAAATCCCCATGATACTCGCTGAGCTTCATCTCCTTGGCATCCGCAACCTTCTCATTGATAACGGGCAAAACACGCTCGTGATCAGCAGAGACGATCTATTGCCGCCGCCCGATTGGAGCGGAACGCCGGAGATCCATATTCCTCTGAGCAATCCGGAGCTGCAGCATGCGATGCTTTGTTTTTTTCAGGCCATGTATTCCCGGCAGCAGTATGAAGGCAAGAATCAGTATCTTCAGGTGGCAGAAGCCCGGATGCTGGATGAACTCGTCCAGGCGAAGTTTTTGGTGCCGATGCAGCTTACGGAAGAAGAACCGTCCCCCCCCTGATGAACAGGGCCTGAAGACGTTGAAGCAAGGAACGTACATTCAATTTGCCTCCCTTGGCGTGGAGGGGGAAGAACCTTGGTTGCCGGTATTCACAGATTGGCTTGAGTTTGAAAAAGGATATGATAAAACAGTATGGGGCGGCAATATCGCTACCTACGAGGATATTGTGACCCTATCGGAGAACATGAGCGGAGCTGTCATTAATTTCCGGGGGATCGGTTTCCGGTTGGACGACAAGAATAAGCGCATGATCGCCGAATATAAGAGGTTGTAGAGGAAAAAGGACAAAGAAATGCTGAAAAAAAGAACCTCGGCTTTAAGCTGCTTCTGGTATTCTACCGGATGCGGCTTTTTATTTGTTGACGGTTAGATTTAAATGGAATATAGTTTCAAATGAGATATAGTATCAAATTAAATAAAATGTCAAAATAAGAGGGGCGGCTATTACCTCATTTTGAAAGGAGAAACGATAATGAATCTTCAAGAAAATCGAAGATGGTGGGTACTGAGTGCACTTGCCATCGGCATACTTGCAGTGGGTCTGGACATGACCATTCTCAATCTGGCTTTGCCTATTCTAGCTACGGATTTGCACGCATCCAACCGGGAACTTCAATGGTTTGCCGATGCGTACAATCTTGTCTTTGCTGCGTTACTTCTTCCTGCGGGACTACTAGGTGACCGTTTAGGCCGGAAAAAGATGCTTATCATCGGGCTGATTGTATTTGGAACGGCCTCGGTGGCATGCGCCTACTCAGACTCAGCAGGGGAACTTATCGCTGCACGCGCTGTTCTTGGTCTTGGGGCTGCTCTACTGGTGCCTTTATCGATGGCGATTATTCCTATATTGTTCACTGAAAAGGAACGTCCTAAGGCAATAGCGGTGTGGATGATGGCTAACGCATTTGGAATTCCACTAGGACCTATTGTTGGCGGATGGCTGCTTAACAACTACAGGTGGGGGTCAGTGTTTCTTATTAATATTCCGCTTATTCTTATTGCACTGTTTGCAGTTTCCATATTATTGTCTGAATCCCGGGGTTCTGGAATTCAGAAGGTAGATCACATTGGTGTATTAACCTCAAGCCTTGGATTAGTCGGTATAACCTACGGTGTTATTGAAGTAGGAGAAAAGGGATGGGGGAACCCGACAGCATTAGCTACGATTGTTATTGGCATGCTGTTGTTGTTTGCTTTTATACTCTGGGAGAAGCGTATCCGTCATCCGCTGATTGATCTCTCGTTGTTCCGTTCGGCCAGCTTCACCTGGGGGACAATATTGGCTACGCTTGTTTCATTTATGATGTTCGGTATGTTGTTTGTAACGCCTCAATATTTTCAAGCCGTCCAAGGGGCCGATGCACAAAGCGCGGGTCTAAGGTTACTGCCACTGGTGGGAGGTCTCTTAGTTGGTTCGCAAATTTCTGACTGGCTTCAGTCACGGTTTGGTACCAGGATAACCATTGCACTTGGTTTCTTGGTACTTGGTATTGGTGTTGTTCTTGGTGCTTATACCAGTTTGGGCAGCGGATACGGTTATACTTCGGTATGGATAACGGTTGTTGGTTTTGGAATTGGGTTTGCACTACCTGCAGCTATGGACGAGGCTATGTCTGTACTCTCTGCTGAACGGAGTGGTGTAGGCTCGGCACTCATTATGTCATTGCGCCAAGTCGGGGGTACAATGGGGGTGGCTATTCTGGGTACCTTACTTAGCAAGGGTTATCGTGATAAACTGGATTTGGACGGATTGTCAAGTGACATTGCAGAAGTAGTTCAGCGAAACGTATCGGCAGGTACAACATATGCCCACCAAATGAATTCAACAAATCTGCTTCATTCCGTTCGCTCAGCATTCGTTCACGGAATGGGAGTTACACTATGGATGTGTGGCGGTGTGGCGGCGCTTGGTATCGTATTAACTCTATCCTTCTTGAAAGTTCGTATAGATAGAAACGGAAATGCATCTTCGGATATGAAGTAATTAAAATGTTGGGGAGTGAACATCGTGTTATCGGATGATCAACGAAGTAATGGATTGCGCGAACGTAAAAAAGCAAAGACTATGGCAACCGTTCAAAAGCACGCATTGCGGCTTTTTCGCGAGTTGGGCTATAAAGCTACCACTGTGGAGCAGATTGCGGAGGCAGCAGAAATTTCATACAGCACCTTTTTTCGTTACTTCTCTACGAAAGAGGATGTATTGCTTATCGATAACTATGATCCTCTTTTTGTTGCTGCTTTTGAAGACCAGCCCTCTAATCTGAGCCCGCTCCAAGCAGTACGTAACGCTATGCTTTCTGGAATTAAGGATATGTCCACAGATGAGCTAACTACGGTGCGTGAACGTAACGAGCTTATTATGAAGGTCCCGGAACTGAGGGCTGCGAGTCTAAATAACATGACCCAAATGATGCAGTTGATCATGGAATTAATAGCTAAACGAGTAGGCCGTAATCCGGAAGACTTAGCGGTGCGCACTTTCGCTGGTGCAATTATTGGTGTCAATATCTCTGTGATGCTGTACTATGCGGAGAATCCTGATGCTGATTTTTCCACATTGTTAGATGAAGCCTTGAGCAATTTAGAGGAAGGCTTGCCATTGTGAAGCCGAATAGCTATATTAGTAAGGAAGAAATTTGATGCAAGTCAAAGGCCATCCCGCGAAGGATGGCCTTAAACTTGCCTTTACAGCCATCACGGGGAACCGTATCATAAGCAGGGCGGAATTTAGAGTTTTCTTAGTTTTGCCTGCTACCGTCTTTTGAAGCGGGTACAATTACAATCATTGTGATTCAGAATGTTGGCATGATAAGATTATAAGATCGTAAATTAATGAAGAAGGTGATTTAGATTTGAAGAAGCTGCAAAAGCAAATACCGCTGCTTTGGCTATTAACCATTCCGTTAATAGGCCTGCTGTACTCGCTGCAGAACCATCTGAGACCAGTCGAGCATGTACTGGTGACAAAGATGGATCAAGCCACTCCGTTCATACCGGTTTTCTCTATTTTTTATTTTGTTTGGTATCCGTTTATATTCATTACGCTTATTTTGATTTTCCAAAAGAAAAGTTCCGCCTATTACCATACACTTGCCGCCGTTTGTATAGGTATACTGCTGTCCAATGTTGTTTTTCTGGTTTTCCCTACGCATGTGCCGCGTCCTCAGCTCGGGGAGGGTTGGAATTTTTTTGTGCCTATCACTTACAGGTTCGATGAGCCCTATAACGGGTTCCCGAGTATTCATGTGCTTACGTGTTACCTAATGCAGCGAGGTTCAAGGGATTTATCCAAGCCGGTCCGGCTAGCCGTCGTTGTTATGGGCGGTTTGATCATTTTGTCGACACTGTTCATCAAGCAACATGTCATTGCAGACGCAGTCGCTGGTATCATCTTAGGCGAAACTGTATTCCGGATATCGGGGCGTTACTTCAAAACAAGACGGCAGCGTTTGCCTCAGGAAACCGGCAGTGCGGCCATGTAATAATTGTTAATTCCACCCGCGATTAATCATTATTTAATAGTTACATGTTAAGATGAATTCATGGTATCAGTTGATATATAAATACACGCAGCAATCCTTAATTTCTCGTTAAAGGCGTATTCGCGTGCAGGATCAAGCGGGCCAGGTTGAATGAGATGTACTGGGAGGAAAAACGAGTGAAAATCTTAATAACAACGGATACATATTCTCCTATGATTAATGGAGTTGTCACCTCCGTAAAAAATTTATATAAAGAATTGAAGAACGAGGGACACGACGTTCGCATATTGACCTTGTCGCATACGGGTCGCGAGGAGGTAGACGGTGATGTGTATTACGTAAAGTCAATCCCGATCGGTGTGTATCCCGATGCCAGATTTAAGCTGCCCCTATATAATAAGCTCATTCATGCAATCATTCGATGGGGCCCTGAAATTATACATTCCCAAACCGAATTTTCGATGATGGTCGTGTCCAAACATATTTCAAATAAATTAAATATTCCACATGTGCATACCTATCACACCATGTATGAGAATTACTTGAATTATTTCCTGGGTGGAAAGATTATTACGATAAATATATCGGCCAAAATAACCAGGAGAATGTTAAACAGCTTAGATGGTGTTATTGCTGCTACAGATAAAACGAAAAATAAACTTTTACACTATGGGGTCAGTAAGCCCATTTATGACATACCCACCGGCATAGAGCTGCACAAATTCCAGCAAGCATTAAGTGAAGAAGATAAACAACAAATCATGCGGGAACTGCATATTCATCCGGACGACCGAATTATCGCCTATGTGGGGCGAATCGCGCTGGAGAAAAATATAAGTGAAATCTTAATGTTTTTACCTGAATTGGTGAAGAAGTCACCTAAAGTGAAGCTGTTGATCGTAGGCGGCGGGCCATATTTGAACACCTTGAAAGAACAGGTGAAAAATCAAAATTTAGTAAACAACGTTATTTTTGCAGGAATGGTACATTCGGAAAATGTGTATAAATACTATAAAATGGCTGAAATTTTTGTTAATGCTTCGACTAGCGAGACCCAGGGATTAACCTATTTAGAGGCATTAAGCTGTGGATGCCCTGTCGTTTGCAGATATGATCCTTGTATAGATGGTGTTATCGAACAAGGGAAGAATGGCTATTCCTATCTGAAAAAAGACGAATTTGTTGATTTTATAACTGAAATACTCAGTGACGCTGATTTAAGGAACCATATGAGCGAGGAAGCCATGAGGAAGGCGAATGAATATTCCAGCAGCGTTTTCGCGAATAAGGTTTTGGATAAATATTGGAGTATGATTTACGCCAATAAAGAGGCCCCGATTCCTTTAGGGAAGTTTGTATTTCCTAAAATGTTAAAGTTTAGAAGACATAAGTTATAGCTTGGCGAAATCCCCCTCACTGTAGACAACGCAAAGAAGCCAGCGGTTAAGCTGAGCTGACAAACGTCGCCTGCCGGGAGGGTTTTTTTGTGGGGAAAAGGCTCCAAACACGGTCGAAAAGCAAAACGACCTTACTCCGGTATAATACCGGGGTTCGGTCGCAGTCAGATCCTAATGGTGTTTCCTTACGTTCGGCAGCACTAACGTAAATATACTGCCTGCAGCTACAGTGATGTAGTAGGTTAATACTCGCCATACAAAGATGGCTGTTATTATCGTACTGGAATTAAAAAATATACTATAGATTAAATAGAATCCCCCTTCGGCACCTCCGGCAGCGCCGGGAAGCGGGATGATGGCCATAAAGTTAACTAAGAAAATTTGGGCACAAATCATTGTCCATAGATCAGCCGAATGGAGACCAAAGCTCCTGTAAATGCAGTAGGGGATGCTAAAGAAAGCTGCATATTGCAGAAACGTGAAGATCGAGGCATATGTGCACATTTTTAGATGCTTCGTGATTAAGGAAGCGTTCTGATGGAACTGCGTCAATTCGGATTCGATTTTGTTAAATGCGGCATCTGTGTTTTTTACGAGCCTAACGACTTTTAAAACTTTAAAAACAGTGGTAAGCAACCGTTTCGTTAGCTTGCTGTTAATGGAGAAGAAGATGGCAAAGACCATGATGAGAACGTGTATGGCGAGACCCAGAATGCATAGGTACGGAAAGTAGTCGACCTTGGCGTTGAAATAACCGAACTTAAATAAAAAGGCTAAAATTAAGATCGCGATATTAATCGTTTGGTGAATGATAAATTTGATCATCAAAATAGAACCGGCAATACCGGCAGGAATCCCGTTTTCCGTCATGGCATAGAGTTGCGCAGGGTTGCTTCCGGCTGAAAAGGGGGATACTGCGCCAAAAAATAGGCCGATCATCTCGAATTTAAGGGATTGTACCAGTAGTTTTTTAATAGGATACAGCTTTTTAGTGATCGTATATAAGACAAGTGTTTCAAAGAGCCAAAACAGGAGTACCAAAGCAATAGACAATAAGATCCAGGAAATATCTAAGGTCTTAAGCTCTTCGATCATAGAGCTCAGACCCTTAGTGAAAAGAAAAAAGGACAAAAAGATACCAAACGTAAAGATGACAACGATGAAGTTGAATATTTTATTCCTCATGAGCGGTGCTCCTATATGTCGTTTTTAACAGGAAATACGATTATAAAACTGCTGCCACAATTCCAGAACATGACGTTCAGAATAGAATTCGTGACACTTCCGGGAGTTCTCACACCAAGTATCGTAATCCTCGCCTCTATGCTGCATTGCAGTGATGATTGTGACGAAATCCGTGACGCTGTCACCTTGCAGATAATAATCAAAAAGAATATTGCGGTATAGTTCCAAGCCCCTTAAGAGAACGGGGACATTTAATGAGATTGCTTCAAGAATGGACATCGGAAATAGTTCGTTATAAGAAGGCAAAAACATCAGATCACAAATATTATAGATGTCATTCATTTCTTCTCTCGTAATAATGCCGATGAACTTAACATTATCAGGCGGGTGATCAATGACTTTTTTTAGTTCTTTATAGCCTTCTGTAATGGAACCGAATGAAAAGCCGCCGGCCCAGATAAACTGAATATGCGGAAGACGTTTCGCAACTTCTACAAAATCCAATATCCCTTTTCTGGTTTGAACCTGACCGACTCCGAGGACAACGAACTTATCTAATGGAACCGAATACTTTTGTTTGATTGCACTGATCTTGTCTTCGGGATAGCGGTAAAAGCGTTCTTCTGAAACTACGTTTGGTATATAAGTTACCTTCTTTTCATCAATGTTATAGGTTTTGAGAACGTCAATAAAATAGGGGTTCACTACGACGATATGGTCAACGGATCTATAGAACCTAATCATGTAGGCATAAAATATTTTTTTAAAGAGAGGGGGAAGCTTCAAACTTTCCTCTATGGTTTCAGGCACAAAATGAACATAAGCAACCGTGGTACCTTTCCGTTTGGCAAAGGGGATGCTGAGAAAAAATTTCAGGTCAATCGTGTGATAGTGATTGATATCGCCCGGAACAAACCTGTTGATGGTCACAGTGTAGTTGTCTTTAAGACCTTGTTCAACTAAATGGACTTGTTCGATATAAGCCGATAAAACGCCTTGAGCTTTAACCTTATGGGCTGAAGAAAGCATATTAATAGTTGGCATTACTGTCCCCCTAAATATAGAATTGCCGATAGTTGCTATTTTCATGCACGGCCTATGATTACAAGTTTGATGGAAGAAGATTGGGTAGCAGTCCCAAAGATATGTTACACCAAAAACGATCTGATTTGATAGTTAAATTCACACCGCATATTCCGGTACATTCACCAATCACAGGAAAAGTCCGATAAAAGAAAGGGTGACAACTATTCAAGTTGCAAAAAAGGAGAATCTAAATGCCTGCTAAATTAGTGAAAAATATCATCGTGTTTTGTTTGGTTTTTGTATTTTTACCGGCAACATCCATTTGGGCCGCCTCTGTTATTACGGACCCTGCCTTGGCGAAAGCTGTTCGAACGGAATTGAAGCTGCCGGCTAATAAAGAGGTGAAGGCCGCTGATCTGCAGAAGTTGAAGTCTTTGTATCCTATGGAGTCCAAGAATAAAATCGTCAGTTTGCAGGGACTTGAATATGCTGTGAACCTGCAGGACTTATTTCTGCCCGGCCAAAAGATAAAGAATATCACACCCCTCGGCAAGCTGAAAAAACTGACGTTCCTGGCTGTTGACGGGAATCAGATTACTGATCTTTCACCGCTCTCCGGGTTAAGTTCTCTGCAAAGACTGGTGGTTGACGATAACAAAATCAAAAGTCTAGTGCCTCTCAAGAATCTACATAAGCTGACTGATCTTCTTGCCAGCAACAATCAAATAACAGATCTAAGTCCTCTTCAGGATTTGAAGTTAGAGTGGCTTATCCTGAGCGGAAATCAAATTCAAGATTTGACACCGTTAAAAAATCATCCAACCCTGGAGCATCTTTATCTGGATGATAACCTCATTCAGGAACTTGAAGTGCTCGAGACGATGCCGAATTTAAAGGAAGTATCCTTGGCAAACAACCCGCTGAATGAGCAAGCAAAGCAGGTCATCCAAAACCTGGAAGGTAATGGCGTCCTTGTGAATATAAATTAAACATGACAGTAAGCTGTCTACTTTCCCCTTGTATAATTTGGTTCAAGAGGAGAGTGAGATATGAGCACTATTACAATGCACAAGCCAAAGCTAATACTGACTGGAGTAGCGGTACGTACAACGAACGCAGCGGAAGCCGGACCGGATGGGCAATTGGCTACACTATGGGAAACTTACTTTCAGAGCAATCTCGGTTCCGCATCCGGTGTTAAAAATCCACATTATATTTACGCACTGTATACGGATTATGAGAGCGATGCTAACGGAGCCTATACGGTTGTTGTTGGGCATGAATCAAGCAGTGACGCGGTCTTAGGAAATATTAATCATGTAGTTGCGGTTGTCCCTGAAAGTAAATACATGGTATTTACAACGAAAAAGGGGCCGGTATATGAAGTGGTGGCTGAGGCGTGGCATGAGATATGGGCCTATTTCAAGGAATCTCAGGAAGTAAGAACCTATACGGGCGATTTCGAGCTTTATGATGCCAGGGATTTTGATCCGGCTAACACAGAATTGCAGATTTATATAGCTATACAATAATTTCAAGGGGGCGTTCCAAGCGTGTATAGCTTACGGAACACCCCCTATTTATTAATGATCCTTCGAATGTCGTTCCCCAACCTGGAAGTCATCCGCATGTTCGAACATGTGCTTCACGGTTATTGCATCCTGCCCCGTCAGTTTCTTGAAGTCAGCCGTATAATTATCCATCTTTCCTAACCGGATATCTTCTTTTCCCGTAAACTCACAGAATCGAAGTCAATCGCTACGTCATAGATCCCTTTTTGCAAATAGGCCGCGACATCCTTCAACAGTACCTTGTCCAGTTGGGTGTTGTACTTATGATAATTCTCCATGCTCGTTCTCATATGGTTATATTGCTTCCTGAGCACGATAGCCTCTCTATAAAAAAGCCATCCGGCCCCAGTCGGCTCAATCGGAATTTGTTTGCTGTCGATCAATTGAATATTGAACTCGTCTTCAAGCGAGGCGATTTGCTGGCTAACAGTAGTCATGGACCTCCGGCGGCGTAAGTAGGACTCATTATAGGTTACTTTTGCAGCAAAAAAACTGACCCCGATACAGCATCGGCGCCAGTTATACAAACTGATGATCAAAAACCGGATTTACAGATTCGCCAGAAGAAGGGCGATAATAGCGAGAAAGGCCGGGAGGCCCTGGACTAACAGAATGGATTTCTTGGCCGTCATGCCGCCATAGACCGCTGCAACTGCGACACAGATCAGAAAAAACAGCTGTAGCTGAAATCCGAACGTGTCGTTCGGATGGAACAAACCCCAGACCAGACCAGCCGCCAGAAAACCATTATACAGACCTTGATTGGCTGCTAGCGATTTCGTATCCTGCGCGAACTCCTTGGTGGTCCCGAACGCCTTCTGCGCTCTGGGGGTAGTCCACATAAACATCTCCAAAGCTAAAATATACACATGCTCCAGCGCTACGAGCGCCACAAGTATAGTACTCACAATCATCATTTTAATACCCTCTTTTGTATTGGATTAGGCGGGATAGCCTCCGCCGGGTGGCGGCCAGGCCCCGTGTAGACGGCGAAGCAGAACAATTTCTCCTAAATGGTAGGAATTATGAGAGGCGATATTACGTAAAATCCCGCCCTTGGTCTCTCCTGGAAAACCGGGGAGCGGTTCGTCCAGCTGTTCAGTCCGGGCAAAAGCAACCGCCTTCTCCACGCCTTGCAGCAAATGCCTCACGGTGTCCTGCCATTCTGCCTCGTCCTTGGGGGCCTCCTCTTCAGGCCAGCTCTCCATTACACTACCTGGAGCTTGCGGCTTACCCCCCTCCACGAAGGTCAGCATGAAATCCTGCCAATAGCTCATATGCTTCAATAATTGATAAATGCTGTACGGAATTCCTTCCGTACGTTGTCCGGCAAGCTCCGGTGTAATATCCGGCAAAGCTCTGGCAATCGGAATATGTCCCCGTTCGCCAATTAATGATTTCACAAGAGCTTGACCAAAGGCAGAATTGGACTCGGACATCATGAAGCTCCTTTCCATATTTTAATATTTGTATTTAAATTATATTTTGCAAAATCGAATTTTACAAAAGTAAATATACCTAAGTTCAGTAATTTTGTCAATTGTTCAGGCGGTCTGCCCCTCCAATGTAAGTCGAAATATCTAAGCCCAGAATACAGGGGAAACCGGTATAATGTTAACAGGCAGAACCGAAATTTAGAGTTGAGACCGGAGGGATACCCTTGTACATAAGAATACTGACATCCGCCGATGCGGAGATTTACCGCGAGCTCCGGCTGCAGTCGCTGCTGCAGAATCCGGAGGCTTTCCTCAGCTCCTATGAGTCGGAGTCCAAAATCTCCATGGTCACCACCCGGATCAGGCTGGAACCCTCGGATAATAATTTTACCCTTGGAGCGTTCATTGCTGAGGAAAAGCTGGTGGGTATCGTAACCCTTTTCCGCGAGAGCAGGCCGAAGATCCGTCACAAAGCCCATGTATATTCCGTATACGTCGATCCGTGTGCGCGTAAGCAGGGGGTAGGGCGGCTCTTGATGCTGGAGCTGATTAAGAGGGCTAAGCTGGTTCCGGGTCTGGAAATCCTTATTCTGACCTTAACCTCCACTAACCTCTCCGCCAAACGGCTGTATGAATCTCTGGGGTTTATCCGTTATGGCACAGAGCCGAGGGCGATGAAGCTTGGGCCTGATTACCAGGATGAGGATCTGATGTATTTGCCGCTAGTGCCGGAGCTGTAGAATATAAATGGGAGTTACAGACATAACTGTGCCTGCAGGCAGCATAAGCTGGGTCTAGGAGTCCTGTCCACCAAAGGGGTTGAAGACTTGCAAACTGCGCTGCTTGGCAGCTTTTTATCAGCTATGGCTACTGTACTTGGGGTGGTTCCCATTCTGTTCGTCCGAAGATTGTCCGAGCTGTGGAAGGATGTGCTGGTCGCCTTCACTGCCGGGATCATGGTATCTGCATCCACCTTTGGGTTAATGCCGCAGGCGATCAAGGAATCGGGAATCCTTGCGTTAACCCTGGGTCTGATTACAGGTGTACTGCTGCTCGATCTGATTGAGAATAATATTCCGCATATTGATGTGGAGAACAAGACCGGCTTCACTAACTTGGATTCCAAAGCACTGCTGGTGCTGATCGCATTGTTTATTCATAATATTCCCGAAGGTCTCAGCACGGGCTTCAGCTATGCGAGTGAACAGCCGAGCCTAGGTCCCATGGTAGCGATAGCCATCGGAGCACAGAATATGCCGGAGGGTCTGATTCTGGCTGTATTTTTGCTGAACTCCCAGGCAACCCGGCGCAAAGCATTGATTATGGCAACCTTAACCGGCCTCATGGAGATGGTGTCCGCGGTCATCGGATATTTTACAGCCAGCTATATGCAGAACGTGGTGGGGTACGGACTGGCTTTTGCCGCTGGAGCGATGCTCTTTATCGTCTACAAGGAGCTGATTCCGGAGAGCCACGGACACGGGTATGAACGCCCCTCAACGTATTCATTTATCTTTGGCCTGTTGGCGATGGTGTATATTACTCAAGCTTTTGGGTGAGGGAACAGGGAGGAATTCCGTCAGACCTTGTCGAAAATCGGATTTTTCAATTCCCCATATAATCCGAACTCCTGGGTTAATGAAGGAAGTGAAGTTCCTCTTTAGTGGAAAGGAGCCCGGTTACGCGCTTCAACCCAATGAGGTACTGGCATCATTCGTTGTATCAGGAAACGCTGTAGACCAGCCAGATACATGGAAAGATTTGACTATGGTTTTATTTAATGCTTCTTCGGGTTATCTTTCTGTCCCGTATACAATAAACCATTCAGAATTGAGTGCTTCAGATTTTGAATTAGTCGATAAGGATGGAACTGTGTTTCCAGTAAGCAACTTCTATAATTATAAAAATTACTTTAGGTTTAAATTTCCAGTTCCACTAAAAATCGACCAATAATTTATCTTGAAGCTTACCCCTTCAGCTTCGGGTCATGAGATCAGCTTACCCAACGCTAACTCTCAATATGGATGTGCTCACCTTTATGCCTCAGCCTATAAAAAAGGCGAGTCCCTTGATTATGACTATGAATACCGTGAGAATGGCATCGTAACCGGCGATCCATTCGCACCTGCTAAGCCCACAGGATTGAAGGCATCTGGCAACGGAAGCCTGTATGTAACCTGGGACAACAATAAGGAAGAGGATCTAGAAGGTTACCTAGTCTGGCTGGATGGCAGTCTGCTGACAGAACCTATTAAGCGAACAAACTTCACTATTAACGGTTTAACCAATGGTAAGATTTATCATGTTAATGTAGCAGCTGTAGACAAAGTGGGCAATCGCTCGCTGCAAGCTTACATCTTTCCAGTGCCTCAGGCTTCTGGAGGGGGGACGTCAGGAGGAGGAAGTACACCAGGCGGAGGCGGAGGTAGTGCAGCAGGAGGCGGCGGGGCCTCAGGACCAAGCTCATCTGTCCCTGCGGTGGTAGCGGTTAAATCTCTTATCAGTGTAGTCGACCTGGCTGGAGTCACGAAGGCCTTAGACATAGCACTCAAAAGTGAGAACGGGAAGGTATCTGTACCTGTAGCCAGCGATATTAAGCAGCTCCTGTTGCCTGCAAGCTCTGAAGTAATCAACAAAGACAATGCGCTGGTTGTCTCCAAAGATAATCTGTCTATTGAAATTCCAAGTGGTGATCTGGACAAGCTTAAGGCTTCTGTGCCAGCAGAGCAGCTAAAGGATGCGAAGATTTCCGTCTCCTTTACTCCGCTTAGCAGTGATGATATTGCCAAGGCAACAAGCGGAACTACCGGTAAATCGGCGAATACTGCAATTACCTCCGCTGGTGCGGCTTTTGATTTTGGCTTATCGCTCATAACGGCAGACGGCAAAGAAACGAAGCTGTCTGAGTTCGATTTTCCGGTCACGTTGAAATTGAAGGTTAACGAAGGCGTGAATACCCCGCTCACTGGTGTTTATTATTTGGATGCACAAGGCGGACTGCAGTACACAGCAGGACAACTGGAGAGCGGCTATCTGAGTGTTCAGACCAGCCATTTCAGTAAATACGCTGTGCTGCAATACAGTAAATCGTTCAGTGACGTTCCCGCTACTCATTGGGCATCCGGTGCCATTCAAGCAATGGTGGCTGAGCAGGTGGTGACAGGGACAAGTGATCTGCACTTCTCCCCTAATCAAAAGGTGACACGGGCCGAATTTGCTGCGTTTATTGCCCGCAAGCTGAATCTGAAGGCAGGCAATGCAAGCAGCTTCAGTGATGTTGGAGCGGCCAAATGGTATGCGGATGAGGTTGCTGCAGCTTCTGCGGCCGGTATCGTAACGGGAATCTCCGGTTCGGCATTTGCACCGGACAAGCTTATTTCCCGGCAGGAGATGACAGCCATGCTGATCAAATCTTATCTCTATAAAAATAATAAGTCACTGAGTACGGTAGAAGCCTCCAGTGCTTTTGCCGACTACAGCTCCATTTCAAAGTGGGCCCGGCCATATGTGGCTTATGCTCATGAGCTGGGTCTGATTCAGGGCCGGAGCGGCAACAAGTTCCAGCCTCTGCAGAATGCGACCCGGGCCGAAGCGGTTCAATTGATCTCCAAGCTGTAGAACCGGCAAATCATGTATTATGAAAAGAGGCTGTTCCTGAACTGTTATGACCTAACAGTTACAGGGACAGCCTCTTCGTCATACATGTTCTTAGCGGTGCTGCGCATACCGGTTGCTTTTACTGGCAGCATGGACAGCTGCCAGCTCTGCGGGAGAGAGCGGGGCGGATTCAGCGGCAGCCGCATTCAGCCGCAGTTGCCCCAGGCTGCTTGCGCCCGGAATAATGGCGGCAACTGCGGGATTTGCCAGCGGGTAATTCAGCGCTGTCTCGGTAAGGGTACGGGTGCCGCCGCTCTGCTTCAGCAGATGTTCATGCAGCCCTACCAGTTCCTCGCTACTGTAGCCAAGATACTCCCGGTTGGCTTTACTGGCGCCATGTTCGGTTAATATGCCGCTTGCCAGCGGTCCCCGGGCAATGAGACTAATGCCTTGCCGTTCCAGCAGGGGCAGAACCTCTTCTTCAGGCCGCCGGTCCAGCATGCTGTACTGGCTCATGACACTAACAATATTGGAACGGGAGACGTATTCCCTGATCACATTCGGGCGGATGGAGGAGATGCCGTAATAGCGGATCAGTCCTTCCTGCTTCAGCTCCTCGAAGGCTTCAATGGTCTCAGCAATCGGATCTTCGAGCGTACCGCCATGCAGCTGGTACAGGTCGATATAATCCGTCTGCAGTCTATGCAGGCTCTCTTTTACTGCCGACTTTATATAAGCTTTGGAAGGGTCCCAGGTCCAGCCTTCCTGACCGGGGATTCTGCGGTTGCCGACTTTGGTAGCGAGGATAACGTCTGCCCGGCGATGACGCAGCGCTTGCCCGATAATTTCTTCATTCCGCCCGCCATCATAGAGGTCGGCAGTATCCAGGAAGTTGACGCCTAGCTCAAGCGCCTCATGAATAATCGGAATCGCCGTGGCTTCGTCGGTCCCCAGGGACATGCAGCCGAGTCCCATGGCACTTACGTATAGATCAGACTTCCCTAAACGGTTCTTGTTCATTTGCTTCCCTCTCTGTGTTGTTTTTTGTGTACATTATAGCATCCCTACGGTAAAAGACGGCAATAGCACCGCCGCAGCCTGCCAGCTGTGTGGTCGCTATTGCCGTCTTTGTGTGTGTAAGTGTTCAGCTTATCCCCGCAAAATACTCTCGATTTGCTCCAGCTCTTCCGCGCTGAGCTCAGGTGCGTTCAGGGAGGCTACGGCATCCTCGATCTGGCTTACCTTGCTTGCGCCGATCAGAGCCGAGGTCACTTTGCCGCCGCGCAGCACCCACGACAGGGCCAGCTGCGACATTTTCTGTCCGCGTGCAGCAGCCAGAGCGTTCAGCCGGCTGACCTTGCTGATCACCTCTGAGGTAATTTCTTTCTCTGAGAGGAACACGCTCGGTCCGGCCGCACGGGAATCCGGTGTGATTCCGTTCAGGTAGCGGTCGGTCAGGATACCCTTTTGCAGCGGGGAGAAGGCGATGGTGCCAATGCCTTCCTCAGCCAGCACATCCTGCAGCCCTTCTTCAATCCAGCGCGACATCATGGAGTAATTCGGCTGGTGGATCAGGCAAGGTGTGCCGAGTCGGCGGAGAATCTGCGCTGCTTCACGCGCTTCCTCAGCCTTGTAGTTGGAAATGCCGACATACAGCGCTTTACCTTGACGCACAAGCAGATCCAGTGCAGCCATTGTTTCTTCCAGTGGTGTATTCGGGTCCGGACGGTGATGGTAGAAAATATCCACATAATCCAGTCCCATCCGCTTCAAGCTCTGATCGAGACTGGAGACGAGATATTTCTTCGAGCCCCATTCGCCATAAGGGCCCGGCCACATGTAATAGCCTGCTTTGCTGGAGATGATCATCTCATCGCGGTAAGCGTCGAAATCTTTGCGCAGAATCTGCCCGAAGGTCTCTTCAGCCGATCCGGCAGGCGGACCGTAGTTATTGGCGAGGTCGAAGTGGGTAATGCCTAGATCGAAGGCCCGTCTGATCATAGCCCGTCCGTTCTCGAACACATCGTTGCCGCCAAAATTATGCCACAGCCCGAGTGAGATCGCCGGGAGGAGCAGGCCGCTGCGGCCGGTACGGTTGTACTTCATATTTGCATAACGTTCAGGACTAGCATTGTACATTTTTTTACCTCCTCAGAGTTTGTGAGCGTTACATCCTGCATTTACTTCGAACAAACTAGCATCGTAAGCATAAGCTTAAGTTTTGTAAGCCTGGCATCATCGTGTTACTCCGTACAAAACTGGCACCGTAAGCATTGGCTTAAGATTTGTAAGCGCAATCATCGTGTGGTAGAGGAGAGGCGGCTTGCTCTCATTTTTACAAAAAATGAAACCGTTGGAATCACCAAGAATAATCACACGTAAGTATTTGTTTCATACGATCCTGGTCACGCTCTTATTGTAGCGGATGCACGGAGACAAACGTATGTCAGCAAGGAAGAAGTTTATAGAACAATGTCATTATCGGCATGGCGGATGCGGTACTCCTTGGGCGAGCAGCCCTTAACCTTCTTGAACATACGCGAAAAAAGCAGCGGGTCCTGGTAGCCGACAGACCGCGAGATTTCACCAATCGTACAATTCGTATCCGTTAAAAGCTCACACGCTTTGGCGATACGGAAATTGAGCAGGTACTGTTGCGGCGGCAGGCCGACGGTCTTTTTGAACAACGCGGATAAATATTTGCGGTCCAGCTTCAGGGAGGATGACATCATCTCCACGGTAACATTTTCACAGTAATGGGCATGTAGATAGTGGAGACATTGCTCAACGTAAATACTCTTTTGGCGTGGAACCGGGAAAATGTCCGCCGCCGCAGGAACTGTGCGCAGCAGCAGGCCAAAGAACTCATACATAATCGCTTTAAGCGGTAAATCGAGACTACCCGTCTGGTCAGCCACAGCACTAAGCCGGTCATAGAGTACGGGCATCAGTGATTCATCCATCGGAAAGATAGGGTGCTCGGGCGTGAGAGAGGTTTTGGACAGCAGATATCCAATCTCTTCTCCCGTAAAGGCAACCCATGAATATGTCCAGGGATGATCCGTGTCTGCCGCATAATGGGTGACAATATGAGGATAAGTCAGGAAGGCTTGTCCAGGCTGCAAAATGTGAGTTTCTTCTCCTACAGTGACTTTGCCGGTTCCTTCGTGAATGAAGTGGATTTTGTACAGGTCTCGCACGCCGGGGCCAACGCTATGTCCGGGAGCACACTGCTCACGTCCCCAATAATGAAGATGCAGATCAGGACTGCCCCGGAAGGGACGCTCTGAATTATATTTGAATATGGCCATGCTTCAGCCTCTTTTCAGTGTGGGATGGCTCCGGGATGGATATACACTTCATTATACAATAGATCTTCCAAGGCAGATCAACCGCAAAAAAGTCCCAGACCCCAGGCTTAAGGGCGGGACTTCCAGGATTTAGATTGGGGAGGCATAGCGGGGCACAGCTTTCCGTACCGGATGACGGAAAACCAGCCAGCCCGGGGTGGACCGGAATCAGGCGTCCATTTTGAGCATTACCAGTTCTTCGACTGGCTCGCCATTCAAGAGATGCTCCTCTACAATACGCGCCACATCATCCGTAGTCACATTGTAATACCAGATGCCGTCGGGATAGACGATAACAAAAGGCCCGTTGCCGCAAAGGCCGAGACAGCTGGTTTTGTTGATTTTTACGGTTTTGTTAATCCCTTTTTCCACGAGCTGTTCCTTGAATTCCTGCATGACATCCTCCACATCCTGATTATTGCAGTGCTCGCTGCAGCAGAAGAGCAGGTGCTTCTTCAGCACCTTGAGTCGCATATTCATCCTATACCTCCTTGGTTGTGTGAAAATAGTTGACCCTATCTTACGAGGAGTATAGACCCTTTTGCATCATCTGTAATCAGGTAACGGTCAAAGTTCCAAAAGGCTTAACAAATGTCCTAAAATCAGGATATTCGCGTTAGATTATCTAACCCGAATTCTATAATTTTGATGAAAATGTGTCTCGATTATTATTTCCCGAATGTTTTCCTGTTTCATAAATTGTTTTGTGGATTCAGGAGGGAAAGGGATATTCTACAGTTTCGGCCCCGGCTGTTTGGTTAAGTAAGAGGTGTGAAACAAGCTGCATCATCAATGGACACCCCAAAACATGCTATCAGGAGGGAATCGTTATGAATAAGAAAATTGTAGGTGTATTTTATACCGAACATGAGGCTTCGCAGGCTATTGAGGAGTTAAAAAGCCGCGGATTTATGACAGATGATATCTCAGTGATTGCACGGAACAAACAGGATGTCGAAACCATCAATAGTGAAACGGGTACCAAAGCGCCTGAGGGAATGGCTTCAGGGGCGGCAACCGGTGGTGTACTGGGAGGTGTGACCGGACTTCTGGCAGGTATCGGAGCACTGGCGATTCCAGGGATTGGCCCAATTCTTGCGGCGGGACCCATTGCGGCTACGTTGGCGGGAGCTGCGGTGGGAGCGGGAACCGGCGGACTTGTCGGCGGACTGATTGGACTCGGCATACCGGAGGATGAAGCACAGAGCTACGACAACTATGTAGACGAGGGCCGGATTCTTGTCATGGTGGATGCGGACAGCGCCCGGGCCAATGATGTATATTCCGTACTCCGCAATCATAACTCTGCCAATGCCGACCGTTATGTAGATGAAGCGATTCCTGAAAGTGAGGCTGCAGCGAGTGCCCGTCATTCAGTCAGTGACACCGTAGATGCCGCATTCAACGGCTCCGGTCTGGAAGGACGCGAGGATACTGGGCTGGACACGATGAATTCAGAGCGGAACAGAGAAGAGGAAGAACGCAGGCAGCGCCAGCTCCGCCAAGATGAGCTGAATGCTTCCAACAGGCAGAATACGAACCGGTAAAGTGTAAGTTAACAGGTATAGTGGTGTATGACTTAACATATTTTCCATGCAAGAAGGGTATCTCAGGTCCAGCTGGACCATGGGATACCCTTTTTGCATGGAGTGAATCAACGGAATGTGGTGTCTGTATCCAAGCTAGTACATAACAGCTGAAACAAACTATCATATAGGCACAGAGGGGCTTGCTCGCGCGCAGTCCAGTGACTGACGGGGCGTCCACAAGCCTTCGGCTCCTCACAGGCAATCGCAACGATTTGCACCATTTGTTGCTTCGTTACACCGGAGCGAAACGGATAAATCCCGGATAGTGGAGATGAGGCCCCATTGGTCGGAACGCAGAATGAAGCCGATGAGAATGACAACGAACCAATGAAAAGCGTCTCCAGAATTGCGTCACACTGAACATAATCGATATTGATAATCATTATCAGTTATGTTAATATAGTTTTGTTCACTAGTGAACAAAAAAGAATTGCAATCTATTGCTGACACTGCACCTTGGTCTGCAACTACTACAAGAGAGGGGAGACTGCAAAATTGGAGTTTCAAAATCATTTTAAAGGTCATCTTTACGAGCAATATATAAGAATGCTGCATCTGAACGAGTTGTATACCGAACAAGAATTTAATTCGTTTCGGCAACAGGCCAGAAAGTACCAGATTGACATGCTCTCCAACAATATTACTAGTGTACACGTTATTGATTGCATTGGTGATTATGAACCGATAAATCATACCGGGATTGTGGAGAAGATGGGGTTGTCCAAAGCTGGCATTACTAAAATTAGTTCAAAGCTGCTGGAAATGGGCTTCATTATGAGAAGTCAACTGAACAACAATCGTAAGGAGATTTACTTTAGTTTAACGGATAAGGGAAGACACGTTTATCATTTGCATAAGGAGCTGCACAAAGAAAAAGAAGAAAGGTTCTACCAATTCATTGAATCCTATACAGAGGCTGAACTGCAGACTATTGGAAAATTTATCAGTGATTTGGTGGCGCGTGCTGAAGAATACTCCGAAGGGAAGTTTACGATAAATGACGACATTAAAGATTGAGGAATTAAGATCCGAGATTGAAGGGAAAGAAATTTTAAAAGGGCTCACACTGGAGATTCAGGGCGGAGAGATTCATGCAATTATGGGGCCTAACGGGACGGGGAAAAGTACGTTGGCTTCTGCGTTAATGGGCCATCCAAAATATGAGGTTACCGGCGGCAAGGTGACATTGGACCATGAAGACCTTCTGGAGATGGAGGTGGATGAGCGTGCCCGGGCAGGCTTGTTCCTCGCTATGCAATACCCAAGTGAAATTGCCGGCGTAACGAACTCGGACTTTCTCAGAAGTGCCATCAATGCACGGCGTGAAGAAGGCCAGGAGATATCAATAATCCGTTTCATCCGTGAATTGGAGAGCAAAATGAAGGGGCTGGAGATGAACCCGGAATTCGCGCATCGTTATTTGAATGAGGGATTTTCGGGTGGTGAAAAAAAGCGGAATGAGATTTTGCAAATGATGCTGCTTGAACCCAAATTTGTGATTTTGGATGAAGTAGATTCCGGGCTTGATATTGATGCACTGCGTATTGTAGCCAATGGTGTAAATGAGCTGCGCAGTCCAGACAGAGGATTTATCATCATTACCCATTATCAGCGCCTGCTGAACTATATTACCCCGGATTTTGTGCATGTCATGATGCAAGGCCGGATTGTCAAATCTGGCGGCCCGGAGCTTGCCCATCGTTTAGAGGCAGAAGGGTACGATTGGGTAAAAGAGGAGCTTGGGATAACGGATGAGACGGTGGGCGGGGAAGTTTGAAAGCTGAAGAGGAGGAAAAGCAAGTGGGTATACAAGCAAACACTTCAATGAATGCGAACGCTCTATGCGCTTGGTCAAGTGCTAAGGATGAACCTCGTTGGTTGCTTGAACGCCGGATTCGGGCACTCGAGCTGGCAGGGACGCTGGAGCTGCCAAGCGTGGAGAAAATCAAGCTTGAAAAATGGGACATCTACGAAAGTGGTGATTACAAAGCTGAGAATGCGTGGTCAGGTTTGGAAGATGCGCCGGAGGTTGTTCGAGGTTTAATTGCCTCCCCGGTGGAAGGCGGACTCATCGTTCAGATCAATTCGGATGTAGTGTACACAGAATTGTCGGCTGATTTAGCCGCCCAGGGAGTAATTTTAACGGACCTGCATACTGCGGCAAAAGAACATGAGGAGTTGGTTCAACGTTATCTCTTTCAGGCTGTGAAGCCGGAAGAGCACAGATTGTCTGCTGTGCACAGTGCCTTATGGAGTGGTGGCGTTTTTCTATATGTCCCAGACGGTATAGAGGTTGAAGTTCCCATTCAAGCGATCTTTTATAGCGATACGAGCGGGGCGCTTTTTGCTCCTCACATCTTGATTGTGACTGGGAACAACAGCAAGATCAGCTATGTGGATCATTGTATATCGAGAAGAGATGATATCAAGGTTCTGCATAATGGTGTGGTAGAGGTGTTTGCAGGGGCAGGCTCCAAGGTGCAGGTCGCTTCTGTTCATCAGCTTGCTGCAGCAACAACGGACTTCACCCAGCGTCGTGCGGTTGTGCTTGCGGATGGCGGTGTAGAATGGATTGTCGGCGAGATGAATGATGGCTATACCGCCAGTGATACCAAGACATTACTTCAGGGCAACGGGTCCATCTCTGATGCTAAGGTGATTGCGGTAGGATCTGGGGACCAGAAATTGAGTTGTACTACGCAAGCCCAGCATTTTGGCAGAAGCTCGGTGAGCCAAATGATCACACGCGCAGTAATGCGTGAAGAAGCTACAGCCATTATCAACGGGATTACAAAAATTGAAAAAGGTGCAACCCATTGTGATGGTCAGCAAACAGAACGTGTACTGATGTTAAGTCCAAATGCGCGCGGCGATGCCAATCCGATCCTGCTGATCGATGAGGATGACGTAACCGCCGGTCATGCTGCATCCGTGGGGCAAGTAAATGCGGAACAAATCTATTATCTGATGTCGCGCGGGATCTCACGGAGTGAAGCCGAATATCTTGTTATTTTCGGATTCCTTGCTCCTGTCATTTCGGAGATTCCGCTGGTGGGAGTGCGTAGCCGCCTGCAGGATGTAGTGGAGAAAAAGCTTGGCAGATCGCAGGGAATCAGAGCCGATCAAAGTGAGGCTTATGAAGGTTAAAAGGAGCGGTAACAATGGCTAAAAAAGCGCCGGATATGGGCGAATATAAATATGGGTTTCGCGATGAGCACCAGTCTATTTTTCAATCCGGAAAAGGTCTGACTGAAGAGATTGTCCGGGAAATTTCCCGGATCAAGGAAGAGCCGGAGTGGATGCTCGATTTTCGGCTGAAAGCTTTGAAGCAATTCTACAAAATGCCGATGCCCAAGTGGGGAGCGGATTTGTCTGGACTAGATCTTGATAATATCCAATATTACGTTCGCCCTTCTGAGAAACAGGGAAAGACCTGGGAGGAGGTTCCCTCCGAGATTAAAGCAACCTTTGACAAGCTAGGGATTCCTGAAGCGGAGCAAAAGTTTCTAGCAGGAGTATCCGCTCAATACGAGTCGGAAGTAGTCTATCACAGTATGCGGAAGGAACTGGAGGATCAGGGCGTTGTTTTCCTTGATACGGATACTGCCTTAAAGCAATATCCTGAAGTGTTCAAGCAACATTTTGGAACGATCATCCCGCCCTCTGACAACAAATTTGCTGCGCTTAACAGTGCGGTTTGGTCAGGCGGCAGCTTTGTATACATCCCGAGAGGTGTGCAGTGCGAGGTTCCGATCCAAGGATACTTCCGGATTAATTCTGAAAATATGGGACAATTCGAGCGGACATTAATTATTGCCGAAGAGGGCAGCTTTATCCACTATGTGGAAGGATGCACAGCACCTATTTATAGTACCAGTTCTCTGCATAGCGGAGTGATTGAAATTATCTGCCGCAAAGATTCCCGTGTCCGTTACACGACCATTCAGAATTGGGCTCCTAATATCTACAACCTGGTAACCCAAAGGGCTGTGGCAGAGGAAAATGCCACAATGGAATGGGTGGACGGCAACATCGGCTCCAAGGTAACTATGAAGTACCCGGCTGTAATCTTGAAAGGAAGGGGAGCCAAGGGGTCCATCCTGTCTATTGCCGTAGCCGGTAAAGATCAGCATCAAGACGCTGGTGCGAAGGTAATTCATCTTGCTCCCGAGACAACATCTACGATTATATCCAAATCCATCAGCAAGCAGGGCGGCAAAGTAAACTACCGGGGGTTGTCGAGCTTCAGCCGCAATTCTGCAGGGTCCAAGTCCAATATTAAGTGTGATACGTTGATTTTGGATAACCAGTCAACCTCAGATACGATTCCGTACAATGAAGTTAAAAACGATCAGATTACTTTGGAGCATGAGGCAACAGTATCCAAAGTGTCCGAGGAACAATTGTTTTACTTGATGAGCCGCGGGCTTACAGAACAAGATGCCACACAAATGATTGTAATGGGCTTTATTGAGCCGTTTACCAAAGAATTGCCGATGGAATATGCCGTTGAAATGAATCGCCTGATTCAATTTGAAATGGAAGGAAGCATCGGTTGATTCATTAAGGAAGTACGAGGTGTTAGTAATGAAGAAAAAGAATTCGGACAATACAGAACTAGCTCAAATTACCCGAGAGATACGGAAACTTCAATTCTACTTCAATATGTTGTCAGGATTGAGCGCAAGTTGTGGTGTGATGATACCTTTAGATTCTGTGTATACGGCTATAAGGGAACTTTCGGATCAAGAGGCCATTCTTAGGCAAAAAGTAAAGGATCACTAAGACTATCTAGGTGAAAAAGGCTTAAATTGACTGTTGGGAAAATAATGAGAGGAGCTGGCATTATGGAGGAGAATGGAATTTTATTCGATGAAGTATCGGAAGTGCTTCTCAAACTACGTCCTTTCTTACTGCGTGACGGTGGAGATGCTGAACTCGTCGAGGTTGAGAACGGTATAGCCAAATTAAGATTTTTGGGAGCTTGCAACGGTTGCCCAAGTGCTACGATTACGCTAAAGGTTGCTATTGAGCGCGCAATTCTTGAGGAGATCGATGAGATTAAAGAAGTTGTACAAGTATTCTAAACTTCTTATAACAGAGACGAATTAACATTGCAGTTGAAGGTCATCAATCTCGTCATAGGGATTAACCAGCTCGGCCATCGGGAGATACTCGGATTTTACGTGGAAGGCCATGAGAGTTCAAACGGTTGGCGTGAGGTCCTGGAAGACCTGTATCACCGTGGAGCGAGGGAGGTATGGTTAGGCATCTTTGATGCTCCTCCTCCGCTGCTGCCGCCGATTTTTTGGGTTTTTCACTGTATGCTCAGAGGGGCTAATTATCTCTACCTCTGAGCATAAATCCCCGTAGTCAATCCCCTCTATACCATCCTCCAGACAGGCTAGTACATCACAGCTGAAACAAACCATCATTTAGGCACAGAGGTACTTCCCTTCCGGGTCTTACTATCTCATACACATTTTAGGAGCCAGTGAATTGCTGGGATTATTCAGCTACGCTGTACTAGCCGACATCAATTAGATGAGAGCCGCATTTTGCCGGCTGATGGCCACCTGCGGAATATCCTTGCCAGGCAGGAAGTGTATGCTGCGGATATAACGGATGGTGCGGCTCTGCGCCCGCATAATGACGGAATGGGTCTCGGCACGCTCCTTGCCGATGAAGCGGACTCCGTTCAGGAATTCGCCGGAGGTTACACCGGTCGCCGCGAAGATGACATCTCCCGTACCAACCATATCCTCCATCGAGAGCACGCGTGTCGGGTTCTCAATACCCATTAAGAGGCAGCGCTGCATCTCGAAGGGACCGTCCGGCAGCAGCTTGCCCTGCAGCTCCCCGCCGAGGCATTTCAGTGCGGCAGCAGCCAGCACGCCTTCCGGTGCTCCGCCGGAGCCCATGTACAGATCGACATCGCTGTCCGGCAGTGCTGCCGCGATGGCTCCTGCGACATCGCCGTGGCCGATCAGCTTGACGCGCACGCCCAGCCCGCGCAGGGTGGCGATCAGCTTCTCGTGCCGCTTGCGGTCAAGGACCATTACCGTTAGCTCAGAGAGCGCTTTGCCGGTGATGAGGCTGGCTTTGTGCAATGTGACTTCCGCCGGATCTTCCAGGCTGAGCCTGCCGGCGAGCTCTGGACCGCAGGCCAGCTTCTCCATATAGATGTCAGGCGCATGCAGCAGGCTGCCCCGGTCGGCGATGGCAATCACGGATTGGGCATTGTGAAGCCCACAGGCTACTACTTCCGTGCCTTCCAGAGGATCTACGGCTACATCAACGGAGGGACCGGTACGGTTCCCGACCTGCTCGCCGATATAGAGCATCGGAGCTTCGTCCATCTCACCCTCCCCAATGACCACAGTCCCATCAATGGAGACGGAATCAAACATGGAACGGATGGCGGTTGTAGCCGCATCATCCGCAGCATTTTTATCGCCTCTTCCGATCCAGCGGGCTGAGGATAAAGCGCCCAGTTCAGTTACCCGTACAATTTCCAGTGCCAATTCGCGTTCCATATGATTTCCCTCCAGTAAATATTTGTATTGGTTCAGGCCTGAATGAGTAAAGCTTACGGAGAATCGGTAATATAACCCATAATAATACCTGCTGTTTCTTCAATCGCCTTGTTTGTAATATCAATAACAGGACAGCCCAGCTTGCCGAACAGCAAGGCAGCGTATTCCATCTCTTCAGTAATGCGCTCCAGGCTGGCATATTGCGAGCCTGCCGGAAGTCCAAGCTGCTTCAGACGTTCGGAGCGGATCTTCAGCATATACTCGGGCTTCATCGTAAGCCCGATGAGCCGGTTCGGCGGCAGGCTCATCAGCTGCTGCGGCGGGCCGATTTCGGGAACGATCGGGTAATTCACGACCTTTTTGCCCCGGTGAGCAAGAAAGATGCTGAGCGGGGTTTTGGAGGTGCGTGACATGCCCAGCAGTACAATATCCGCCTTTAGCATCGCGCCAAGATCGCGCCCGTCGTCACAGGCCACGGTGAATTCAATCGCCTCGATCCGGCGGAAGTAATCCTCGTCGAGCTGATGAAGCAGCCCGGGCCGGGCCTGGGGCGCATCATCGAAGGTATCAATGAAGGCTTGCATCATCGGGCCCATGATATCTACAATCCGCAGGTCGAGGCGCACCGCTTCTTCACGGATCATCTCCCGCAGCTCCGGTTGGACCAGCGTGTAGGCGACAAAGCCCTGAAGCTGGGCGGTCTCCTCCATCAGCTTCCTGAGCTCGTCTTCATGTCTTACGTTGCCGTATCTTCTGATCGTGACACGCTGATTCTGGAATTGGTGGATAACAGCCTGCACGACAGCCTCCGCTGTATCCCCAATAGAATCTGAGCATATCGTTATGAAATGTGAGGATGGCTCCATGCGCTTTTGATTCCTCCCGTTATCCTTTGGCTTCTAGATCGAGGAGTAGTTTGACAATAGAAGTTTTCGTCAGCCGTCCGACAACATCGAGCTTCGGGCCGCTTTCCTCCACAATACCGGGGATGACCACCGGCAAACTGTCCACCTCGTGAAAAATCATTTTTTGTGCGGCATCAAGCACCGTATCCTCGGGCGAAACGGTCACGACCTTGGGCTGGCGGGTCATTACCATGCTTACGGGCATGGACACTGCTCCGGGATTGCCCAGCGTAACCTTCAAGAAATCCTTGCGCGAGGCCACCCCGGTCAGCTTGCCGTCCCCGTCGCAGATAATCAGCGTGCCGACATCCTGCAGAAACAGTGTGACTACAGCATCCTGAATCGTTGTTGTCTCGCGGATAATAATCGGGATGCTCTGAATGTCCTTGACCTTGGTTTCTTTCAGCAAATAGCTGCCGCTGAGGCGCTGCGAGGTTTTTTTGCCGGGAAAATATCCTACCTTGGGTTTCGCGTCAATGTACTCCAGCATGACGAGCACGGACAAGTCCGAGCGGATCGTCGGCTTGCTGAGATTGAGATGCTCCGCAATTTGCTCGGCGGTGATGGGTGCTCTTTTTTTGACGATTTCAATAATTTGCAGTTGACGGGATGTCAGTTCGATCACAGGTTCCCTCCACTTTCCGGATACATTCAGGTGTTCCTTAACAGAAAAGGAGCACCAATAATCGATTCCCCCTTCCATTCTTACGTCCTATTAGAGTATTAAGCCCTTAACTTGCTTATATAATACGCAATAATGATCATTAATGCAATATATAATACGTCATATATATTTTCGGCAGAAGATATTCTAGAGTTATAGAATGTGAACTTCAGTATTTCGGGCTCTTCCTTGAGGGCTAGTACGTGCGTGTATTGGATTAGCGGAGCATGTGCAAGCGTTGAGTTAATGAGAGATATAAGTACTGGTTAGTCCCTCCATATATCTCGTTTATCCAGCTACCGTTCCAATGCAGATGGACTAAATATTGCGGACTCAGGTGACCCTATTTTGCAGAAATGCACGATATATTGGTGGTTACGGACACAGGTGCGCTTATTTCATACTTTTCTGCTGCCAAATGGAGTGTATGCCACCAATAGTGTCATCTGAGTCCGTAAGTGTTAGATGGCGGAATAATTTTACATAATAACGGCTCTCCTGTCCGCCAGGGTGGAGGGGACTCACCGTTCATTAGGGGTGAACGACACTTCGGCCGGCGTGCCGTTCTCCGGCCATCGTCGTGTGCCACGACTCCCGCTGAGCAACGCACCCGGTCCGCTGTGCCCGCCCCATCTGCCACCCTGGCAGGCCAGCCGCTTTTACAGAATCTGCTTCCGCGGATAAGCCTCTCCTGCCACTGGCTGTACCAGCGGGGTGCTGCGCTTCGGCTTGAACAGCAGTTGCTTGAGCGCACCTGCATTGACGAGCACAGTGCCGGCGATGATGGTGAATACGCCGAGCAGGGCGATCCAGGTTACAGATTCTCCGTAGAAGAGGAAGCCTACACCAACCGCGATCGGCGGGGAGATATACAGCCAGGTGGACGGAAAGACAGGATTGGTTTTCGCCACCAGCCAGTAGAACAGCGTATGGCCGACCATGGAGCCGATTACGGTCAGGTAGAGCAGAGAACCGGCTGTACGGAAGGACAGCAGTACCTCAGGATGTACCTTTTCCGTGAATAGGGACAGGAGGAACAGCAGCGCGCCGCCGTACATCATCTGCGCGGCATTCAGGGCAACGGGCGATTCGCCGGAGAAGGTGCTGGTTACTTTTTTGGAATAGATGGCTCCCGCTGCGTAGCAGATTTCTCCGATCAGCACCACAGCACAGCCGGTGACCCACAGGGGAGAAACCTCAATGGCAAGGCTGGGCAGCACAAGCAGCAGTACGCCGGTGAAGCCGATGATGCAGCCGATCAGCGAATAGGAAGGCGCTTTTTGCCGGAGAACAGCGGTCTGCATCAGCAGAATCATCATCGGACCGGTAGCGGACAGTACAGCGGCAAGCCCTGAAGAGACATATTGCTCGGCCCAGTACAGTGCGGAAAAGGTTCCGAAGGTTAGTGCAGCGCCGGTGAACAACATCTCTTTGTGCAGGAGCAGGGCGAAGCTGGCTTTGCCTTTCCAGGCCATAAAGAGGAAGAGTACAGCACCTGCAACGAAAAAGCGCAAACCCGCCGAGAAGAAGGGAGGTGTACCGGCGTCCACGCCGATTTTTATAGCCAGGAAGGTCGTGCCGAAGATCAGACAGACGAGCGAGTAAGCAAGCATAATCATGTTTCAGTTCCCCTTTGTGATGGTAGTGTGGCAGTTGGCTCAAGTGATCGATTCATCATACTGGAAACTGGACAGAACAGATTGTAGACAATAGAACAGATAGGAGGCGGAATATTGTACAATAGGACCAAGAGAAGTGAACACAAAGACGGTTATTGGACTTGATTATTTGGCAGAGTCATCTGGTAAAGGAGCGGCAGACTGATGAGAAAAGCGGCAGGAGCAGAGCAGAACTCCCCATTGTTTCGCCAGGTGTATCAATACATGCACAACCGGATGGAGCGCGGAGAATGGAAGGCGCATGACAAGCTGCCGTCGATCCGGTTGCTGGCTGAGGAGCTGAAGGTTCACAGGCTTACGGTATTCAAGGCCTATAGGGATCTAACGGAAGACGGCAAGGTGTATGTAAAAGACAAATCGGGCTATTATATGTCACCGGTCAGCAGATTGGCGGAAGAAGCGGCAGAGGGTACGGCGGTATCCGCCTATATCCTGACGAACCCGATGTCCGATATTCAGCGGATACCGGTCAGCTACCAGTTCTCACAGGCGCTGATTGATCCTGGACTGCTGCCCAACCTGTTCCTGTCCGACTACGTCAAAAAAGTATTCGACCTCTATCCGAAGGTTATGGGAACGTACTCTTCGGTCCAGGGAGACGAGGAACTGCGGGTTACACTCAGCCGTCATTTCAGGGAGAAGCACAAGCTGCAGTTGTCGCCGGGCGAGCTGCTGGTAACTTCAGGGGCTCAGCAGGCGATCAATCTGATCGCGGGCATTATGCTAGGACCGATGGATTCGGTGCTGGTGGAGCGGCCGACGTATAGCGTGGCGATGGATATTTTCCGGCGTCTGGGAGCCCGGCTGGTACCAGTGGAGATTACTCCGGAGGGTTATGATCTGCAGCAGGTCGAGGAACTGATGCGTAGACACCGGCCAAGGATGTTCTATATGAATCCGACCCATCACAATCCTACCGGTTATACGGTTCCGGCGCGGCAGCGCAAGCTCCTGGTGGAGCTGGCGGAGCGCTACCGCTGTCTGCTCGTGGAGGATGACCCGTTCCGCGACATGTATTTCAAGGAAGAGCCGCCACCGCCGTTTTTTGCGTATGATACGGAAGGCTGGGTAATCTACATCAGCAGCTTCAGCAAATATGTCGCCCCGGGCCTGAGGATCTGTGCGGTTGGCTGCCGGTACCCGTTCATGGAACAGCTGATTACCGCCAAATCGCTGGCGGACAACGGAACGCCGATTTTGAACCAGAAAATCTTTCAGCACTACTACACCTCGCCGCGTCTGCAGCAGCATCTCGGGAAGCTGCGGATCGCACTACAGGTGCATAAGGAGATTGTGGAGGAGGAGCTCGCCGCTACCGAATGGGAATGGACGCCTCCGCAGGGCGGGCTCAATCTTTGGGTGAAGCTGCCGGAGTCTGTTTCCGTGTCTGCACTGTTTGAGCGTTCTATGGAGCAGTCCATCTCCTTTGTCCCCGGTGAAATTCTCGATCCGCTGGGAGAGATGAAGTCCTGGCTGCGGTTGAGCTACTCCTTTGCCAGCGGAGGTGTGCTGCGCGAAGGAATACGCCGTCTGGCGGCGCTTGCGCTTGAGCTGCAAAAGAGATGACTACATGCTCAATAAAGAATATCCGGGTTCCTCAGGAGAATGATTAAATTTTACAAAAAAAGTATAGTTCTCGTGTTGTTTTACATTAATCGGGCGTTCATGAAATATCCCCTTAATATAATTGCTCTAGTATGAAATAGTAATTAACCTTAAGGAGGGTATATATGAATTCTCAGAAAAAGAATAGATTCAAGACTGCATTAACTGTAACAGCAGCAGGGGCGCTTTTGGCTACGAGTGTAGTGGCTGCACAGCCTGCCAAACCGGCAGAGGCGGCTTCCTCCAAAACGAAAAATGTCATTCTTTTTGTCGGCGACGGCATGGGGACAGCAGCGCGTAATGCGATCCGGCTGGCGACCGTCGGTGAAAAAGGCAAATTGGCCATGGATGATATGCCCTACGCGGGGCTGGTACATACGAGCTCTACCGTACCGGTTACAGATTCAGCTGCATCCGCCACAGCTTATGCCAGTGGAGTGAAGACATATAATGGCGCTATCGGCATGGATGCCAACAAAAAATCGGTTAAAACCATTGCAGAATACGCCAAAGATGCAGGCATGTCCACAGGCGTGGTAACCACCAGCCAGATTACGGATGCTACAGGCGCAGCTTTTGGCGCACATGTGGATGACCGTAAGAAGCAAAGCGACATCGCACTGCAGCTCCTGACCTCGAGTAAAGTGGACGTTCTGCTCGGCGGTGGTGAGGACTTCTGGTATCCGGCCGGCGAAGCAGGCAAGTTCCCGGATGCTCCGGCAGAAGATCCTTCGGAGAAGAGCAAAGGAACCCAGGGCAATCTGATCACCAAAGCGAAACAGCTGGGTTACAATTATGTATCGACCAAAGACGGCTTGAAGCAGGCCAAGAACGGTAAACTGCTCGGGTTGTTCGCCAACGAGGAGATGTTTCAACAGAATGAGGAGGGCCAAGGAGATATCTACAACCCTGTAGTCTCCTTGCCGGAAATGACCCAGAAAGCGATTGACACCCTGTCCACGAATAAGAAAGGCTTTTTCCTGATGGTGGAGGAAGAAGGTACGGATGAATTCGGTCACAAAAACAATGCCAAAATGACAATTAAATCCGGACAGGCACTGGATGCATCTGTGCAGGTGGCTAAGGATTTTGCCAAAAAGAACCCGGAAACGCTGGTGCTGGTGCTGGCTGACCATGAAACCGGAGGACTTTCCATCGAACCGGTCGATGCAGAGGATGAAACAGGTGACGGCATCTCCAAAGAAGACGGCCCGTTCGCAATCGCTAATTCCAAAGAGAGCTTTGTTGTGGACTGGACAACCTCCGGTCATACGGCGGTGGATATTCCGGTTACAGCAATGGGTAAAAACGCCCAGCTCTTTACGGGAGTTTTTGAGAACACAGCCGTGTTCGAGAAGATGATGCAGGCCTATGGTTTTAAAGCAAAGAAATAGAAAGTCAGAGGCAGCAGCTAATGCCTTTGTAATAGATAAGCTGGCCGGATTTTTCGGCTGGCTTTTTCTATATATAACGATTGTTATGTTTGAGCTAAAAAGCTATCCGCTGTGTTTGGGCTTTGTTCCATGTATTTACATTTTTCTAGTAACATTTGTAACTGACGGAATTGCTAGAAATTGATAAATATAGATTGTAAGCGTTTTAATCATAGGACTGGGGGAATGGTTGTGAAAAAAGTAACAAAATTATTGCTGGTAGCCGGTATCTCACTGGCTGTTGTAGGCGTAGGAAACAGCGGCGCCCTGAACAATGTATCTTCTGCTGCAAGTGCACCGCTTAAGGTTGGCCGGGTAGAAGCTGCCGCTCATGGCACGAAATGCTTCACTGTGGCAGTTGCCGTAGTCCAAAATGGTGTAATCGTAGCCGCTTCACTGGACGATTATCAATTCCTGGGCTCTGATGTGGCAACGGGAGTGCCTAACTCGGACAAGGACTTCGGACAGAACTACAAAGATCCTGCAATGGTTCTGGCTTCCAAGAAAGCCAATGCCAAATATTATAGCGAACATATGAAAGAAGAAGCCAATTCTACGGTTTCTTATGACAAGAATATGGCCGCCATTGAGAAATATGCAACGGGCAGAACGATCAAGTCGCTGGAAGCTACACTGGCTGCAAAGAGCAAAGAGCAAATGGTTGACGCTGTAAGCGGAGCTACTCTTGTAGATACCCAAGGCTACCTGAAAGCTATTGTAGCTGCTGCCAAGGCTGCCAAGTAAACTATTAATTGCATCAGGTTCATATAAAAGCTCCTACACGGTTACGGCTGTGAAGGAGCTTTTTGTTTTTTACTTCTATAGTTTTCCGCATCACACCCAGCCGAACAACCGGGCGGCCTGGGCAACAGCGAAGGTTACCGCAATTGCGATTCCGAGCGGGATGACCGCAGAGAGTACGGCCCATTTCATACTGCGGGTTTCTTTATAAATATTGATAAGCGTGGTGCCGCAGGGATAGTGAAGCAGGGAGAACAGCATCATGTTCAGCGCGGTCAGCCAGGTCCAGCCATGACTCAAGAAAATATCCTTGATGCCGCTGAGGCCATCGATATCGACCATCGCGCCTGAGGACATATATCCCATAAGCAGGATCGGCAGCACGATTTCATTGGCCGGCAGTCCGAGGATGAACGCCATAATAATGAAGCCATCCAGACCCAGCAAATTCGCAAAAGGATCAAAAAAAGCAGCCATATGGTTAAGTACACTGTCTCCTCCGACCATCACATTACCCAGAATCCAGGTGACGATCCCCGCCGGTGCTGCGACGACGATTGCCCGGGTCAGCACGTTCAGGGATTTTTCTTTGGAGGAGATTAATATGGTTTTCCAAATTTGCGGGCGGCGGTATGGCGGAAGCTCCAGTGTGTAGTGAGTGGGTACTCCGCGCAGCGCAGTCTTTGACATGACCCAGGAGACGCTTAAGGTGACAGTGATTCCAACCAGGACAATGCCCATTAACACCAGTGCCGTTGATAGTGTGTGCAATGCGCCTGCTGCAGCACCTCCGACCATGAACAGAGATGAGAGCAGAATCAGTGTCGGCCAGCGTCCGTTGCAGGGCACGAAGTTGTTGGTCAGAATGGCCAGCATCCGTTCCCGGGGGGATTCGATAATGCGGGTGGAGAGAATGGCAGCAGCATTGCAGCCAAATCCCATCGACATGGTCAGGGCCTGCTTGCCGTGGCCGCCGGATTTTTTGAACAGCCGGTCCATATTGAATGCCACGCGCGGAAGATAGCCGAAATTCTCCAGCAGGGCAAATACCGGGAAGAAAATCATCATGGGCGGCAGCATGACACTGATCACCCAGGAGGTTCCGCGGTACAGTCCAAGCACAAGTACGCCATGCAGCCAGGCCGGTGCGTTCAACGCCTCAAAACCCGCCGTCAGATAGCCTTCAATCCAGCCGAAAAAGGAAGCGAGCCATCCTGAAGGATAGTTGGCACCTGCAATGGTAATCCAGAATACGAGGCCGAGGGCGGCGAGCATAATGGGGAAACCCCAGATTTTGGAGGTGACGATCTGATCCAGCTTATAGGTGCTGGCGAGCTTCTTCTGGTCCTTGTAGGTCACAGAGTCACGGCAAATACCGGCCGACACCCCGTAGATACCACTGACAATTTCGTCCCGGATAGCCCCTTTGTCAGCCAGCTTCTTTGCGAAGGGCAGCAGGGAATCCATGGCATCTGTTCCCTTAATGACATGCGGTGACTCCATGACCCACAACCCCCTTTGCTTCGGAAATATTTGTGCGTCCCATATGGGCCTTAAGCGACGCGAGCAGGCTGTCATCACCGTCCAGCAGCCGGAGGGCAATCCAGCGCGCCGGATATCTGGTGCCAATGGTCTGCTCGACCAAGGGGATCAGTTCAGCGATGCCCTGTTCAATTTCGTCACTATAGCTGATGCGAAGCGGCTGTGCTGTAAAAGCGCCAGTGGCGACACGCTCGACCTGATCCAGAAGAGCATCAATGCCGATTTTGCCCCTGGCGGAGATGGCCACAACCGGAACACCGAGCCGCTTTGAGATCGCCTTCACATTGATGTCGATACCCAGTCTGCGGGCTTCATCAATCAGGTTGATGCAGATCACGGCCCGCCCGGTAATCTCCAGTACCTGCAGCGCGAGGTTGAGATTGCGTTCCAGCGAAGTGGCGTCCAGAACGACTAGCGTCACATCCGGTTCCTCGAAAATGATGTAATCCCTGGCCGCCTCTTCGTCGGCGGAATTGGAGTACAGCGAATAGGTACCCGGAAGATCGACTGCGCGGTAAGTGTGGTGATTGTGGGTGAATTCGCCTTCAGCCGTAATGACGGTTTTGCCCGCCCAGTTGCCGGTGTGCTGTCGCAGTCCGGTCAGAAGATTGAAAAGCGTGCTTTTACCCGTATTGGGGTTGCCGGCAAAAGCTACAGTAAATGGATTCATTCGTCTCCACCTCCAATCAAAGTCCCGTAGATTAATTCACTTTCTTCGCGCCGCAGCGCAATCGTTGTATTGCTCACGCGGAATGCCGTAGGGTCGCCCAGAGGGCTGCGCCGCAGCACCTCTACTGCGTTGCCAACGACAAATCCGAGATCCAGCAGCCTTCTCCGCAGCACGCCCTGCACTTCGATGCCGCTAATCACGAGTTTGCTGCCATTTACCGCCTCAGACAATGGAATTAGAGCTCCAGCCATAACTTCCCCTACTTTCATATTAGAAATTAGTACATATTGTGCACTAGGGATAGATTTTTGTAGTGTGCCATAATAGTAGTATACGTGAACGAATTTGTCCCTGCAACAAAAAAGTTTCCCTAGGGAAAGATAAATAACTCATAATTACCATTTCTTTTGATTCAGCCGCCGAAACAGGAAACAGCCGAATCCAAGGTAGAAAACCTTGATTCGGCTGCCGGGGGTGAAGATGTCCGTATGCATCGTACGTAAATGAACAGAGGTTAGTTCGGTCTGCTGCTAATGGCTGCCAAAATCCAGAGTGCGGCCGGTCTCGGTCAGGGTTTTGATATTGCTCAGAATATGCCACCAGGCGCTGTCACTGGCTGCATAAGAAGGGTCGTCCGGATGCCAGTTATCGTGTATTAATGTCAGCCGGGTGCAGCCGCCTGCCGCCTCCAGCTGCCAGGAGATACGGGATTCATAGTTTTCCCGGTCCTTGAGATAGGATGGGCCAACCTTGTGTGTGAAGCTTAAGCTCTTCTCCGGGATGTATTGCAGCACCGTTCCGTATACATGTACTGTCTCGTCACCCGCGGCTCCGGGACCCACGTATTCCAGCAGTTCGCCTGGCTTGAAGCTGGAGCGGATTACGCTACCGTAATAGATTTGCTTAACCTGCCCCGGCAAAACCAGTGTGTCCCACACCTGGGCCGGGGAACCGGCAATATAAAATTCATATTTCAATTCGTTCATTTCAATCATTCCTCCTTGAAAGGATATTCTTAAAGTCTAAACCTGTCTCCACTATACAAAAGGATCACTGACAGATATGGTCAGTGATCCTAAGAAAGACATTATGCTGAATAATATGCTGCAAGATCTGCGGTCACCGCTGCGAGCTTCTGCTTCAGGGCTGCAGGTTCAAGGATGGTCAGCGCTTTGCCATAAGGCAGCAGAAAGTAGGGGGCGTAACTATACAGGGTGGCTTCATCCAACAGGAATTTTGCTGTATCTGCACTGCGCTGCTCCAGTGTATGGCCGAACAGCCAATGGCTGCAAAGATCATTTAGTACTCCTTCTGCGGCTGTTATGACAACTTCTGTCAGCTGTGCCGGATCGTTATAACCGGGCAGAAGGCTCTGAAGCAGGAACTCACGCGCTGAGAAGCTGGAGGGGCGCTCAAAGGCTTCCCCCGTCCTCCGCAGGCCCGTGATCCGGTCTACCCGGAAGCTGCGGATTTCCTGACGCTTATGGCAGAAGCCGGTGAGGTACCATTGGCCTTTCCACAGCACCAGTCCGTAGGGATCTATAACGCGGGCGGAAGGGGGGGAACCGTTGCCCTTGCGGTAATCCATCTCCAGCATCAGGCTGTCCGCTGTACAAATCTCAAGCTCTTCCAGCAGTTGCGCAAGCGGAGCAGTAGGTGAATGGAGCGTCTCCAGACCGCTCTCGTGACGCTCCATGTGCGACAGCTGTTCGGCATTGCTGTAACGCTTAAGCTTGGCAATCGCTCCATCCAGCGCCTGCTCATAAGGATATCCGCTTCCCCGTGCGAAGGATGAGGCCTGGACAAGCGCCCGCCGTTCCCCGGCGTCGAAGAACAGCGGAGCTGAGCTGAAGTGCTCCGGGAGACTATAACCGCCTCCTGGACCGGCATCTGCGATTACGGGGACACCGCTGGCGCAGAGGGCGTCAATATAACGGTAGACCGAGCGGACACTCAGCTCCAGCTCTTCGGCCAGCTCTGCAGCAGTTCTCTTGCGCTGCTGCAGCATCCATAGAATGGACAACATGTAATCGGCTTTGGACATGAGTCCTGATCCTCCTTGTACATTGGCTTATTCATTATAGCCAGTGTACCTGTAGAACAGCCCGCCGTCCAACCGGCACAGTGACCTACCGGATAATGATCTGATACAGGACCGGACGAATCACTACCAGTGTCTGCACTGCTGCGACATTCTAAGATGAGGAACGCGCAAATCTGCTGCGCAGCAGGATGGAAAGGGCCAGCAGCAGAGGGATTGCCACCTGGAACACTGGATCAATCCTCAGACTTGGTCCCAGGCCGATAGCAATGTGCTGCGTGTAGTCCCTCTCCAGGAAAGAAGCGCCATAAATAACCGCGCCTACGGGGAATACCCACCATTTAGCCGGTTTTCCGGTCAGCTCCGCTACTGCCTTCACAGAACAGAAGAAGAACAGCATCATCTTGATCAGCAGACCGATGAAGAGCTGGATGGAAACCAGAATATCCAGGCGTTCAATGAACTTCAGGCTGGACAAGGTGCGTACCGTTTTTAAAAAGGGCAACTGGCTGATCCCTGCAACGTTTGGCCCCAGGACGGCTATATTCAGCGCATTCATGAAAATCAGGAATATACTGATCAGGAGATAGGCTACTACAGTGTTTTTTACGGGAACCCCCGGTTTATCCCATAAGGACCACAGCATCAGGAATACAATCATCTGCCCGAAGGGGAAGGAGACAATCTCCGGCAGTGCGGCGTCAGCAATCGGCTTAAATCCGTTCTCGAAGACCGGGCCTAGACGGTTGAAATCCAGGGAACCCATGATCCCGAGCAATAGAACAAGCAATACATAGAAGGACAACACCAGTGGAAGCAGGACCTCCGGCAGGCGGAAGACGACCTCGGCCCCTTTCCAGATCGCGTAAAGAGCAATCAATACAAAAATAAGCATCGTGATAGACATTGGAGTTTTCTGCAGCATGGTTAAAGAGGTCAGCTCACCCAGGTCACGGACATTGCGCATCGACTGGTAAGCGAAATACAGGCTGTAAATTCCGCCAATCACAGAACCTGCGTAACGTCCGAAATGGAGCTTAAGCATGCCGATAAGGTCTGTGCCCAGCGAACTTTGCTGAATCCACATCAGAAGCATAAGCAGAATAAAGCCGGCCATCGAGCCGGTAAACATAGCGAGCCAGGAGTCCTGCTTGGCCTTGCCGCCAAGCAGAAACAGTGGCGTGCTGCCGATCTCAAACAGCATGATCATGAACGAGATTTGCAGGGCAGACACCTGTTCCTTTTTTTGCATGACGGAATCAACCTCCTAACCATTTGATCATTGCTCTGCCCGCCGGCTGAAAGAAAGCTATATACAGGCTAGACACACTTAGATGCGGAGTTCTGGTTAAGCCGCTAATATTAACATAGGCACAGTAAATCAATATACAGCCGTACCACAGCCTATTCAGCTTACGCCTCTTTCCCTTCAGCATGGTGCATCCCCGCCAGAACACGAGGACATAGAGCCCCAGAATTACAGCTATATTCATAGATATGCTCCTTTATTTCTCGTGAACAGATTCGAAGGATTTATTGCTGAGTCCTGTCCGCTCAATTTTCATCGATACATGGGGCCGGATTTCAATCATCTGGAACGTGCTGTCCCAGTTCTTGGCCTTCTTGATCTGCTTGAAGCGTTTGCGGTCACTTCGGTGTATTCTGACCGCGAAGCCTGTAACATCGGCCCTCAGCGTTCTGATCTCCTTCCAGGAATTGTTCACCAGCTCCAGCACCTGCTGTTCAATTGAATGTTCCATTTCTGTAATCGAAGCTCGATCGTTCAAATCCATAACGCTGCCAACTTCGGATAATACACCGCTCCCTTTGATATCTATATCTATCACGTAATGGTCCTGCTCCCACTTGGGATGGACGATGGTTTTGGATTTTTGGAGGATAAAAGAGGCATCCGGCTCGTCGCCGGATTTGGGCTTCGAAGAGAAGGCTATGGTCGCTGTCTTAATCTTGTCTGTCATGAAGGACAAACCAAAAGCCTGTTTCTGACTTAGCCAGCCAATCAGCTGATCTCCCTTCAGCACACCCAGCCTCCCCAGGGCCAGCCGGGTCTGGAGATCAGTACGTCCGGTTTCTTTCGTTTCGTCCATAATCTCCGTCCCGGTAAGCAGGATCTCCGGAAGGACCGCGCTGCCTGATTCGGAGGATAAGGCCATTGCCAGTTCGAACATCTGTACGCCTGGGTAATAGGAGAGCAGCCGGGATTCCTGTTCGATCATCAGCTGGACGCCAGCCCCCTGGTTTTTGGACAACTGCATGAGCTGATCCAGAATATTGCCGGCTTCTCCCTTGGTAATAAATACATAGACGGTTTCCCGGGCATCCTGCTTGCGCAGGAACATATCAATTAATTGGTTAATACCATGTCTGGCGACACTTTCTCCCAGCACGGTAATCCGTGAATGGGAGAAGAACATTTCACGTGTGCTTGTCAGGTTGGTTTTTTCAATCGCTTCCATAATCGTCCTTCCCTTGACTGTAAAAGTCACAAACGGAGGCGAACTGGTGCTTCCGCCTGTACTGCCCCCCATACCGCTGGATCCTGACGAGGGGTTGATGACCTGGTAGGTGGCCTTCCACTGGTTATCCTCCCAGTCATATGCAGACCCGGATGTAATGCCAAGCTCACTCAGCTCCCGGGCATCCCAGCAGCCGGTCAGCAGAGTGGATAAGAGGGGAAGGCACAGGAGGGGAATGATGATTTTTTTGTGAATATTCATGTTTCCCATCCTTTCTGCTTAGGTTTGCCCTTCTTGAACCGGTCCAGTCCGATCGCCCCCAAAGGAACGAGTACATTGAAGAGGAAGAAGACGAGAAATCGTCCTTCCTTGTTATAGAGGTTTAATTTCTCTGTGCTCTGCCAGGTATACAGACACTCCAGCAGGATGAGCAGACCCAAGGCACCGATGAAGGGCCGGCTGCTGCCTACCCTGAAGGTTTGCTTAAAGCACTCTACGGTAGCAAACAGGAAGATTGAAAACTTCAGGTAGATGGACATCACCCAGTAGGAAATGAAAAGAATATCGAGCTTCTCGATAAATTTTCCGATGCGTACAACACTGGCTGCTGTGAATCCGGGATAAGCACTGAGTTTGATAAAATCAGGGCCAAACACCATGAGCGCCGTAACCAGAGAAAACATCATGATTAAGGCAACAACAATCAGGCCACTCCAGCCGATGATCCGGGCCCGCTGCGGATCTTTCAGATATGGTGCAAGGAACAGCAGCACCGCAACCTCGGACATCCATGTGGTTGGAGTAATACTGGCGAGCGTCAGCTCGGCCAGTGAATGGTCAAACATCGGCAGCAACTGGTGCACATTCATCTCATTGGACAGTCCAAACAGATACAGCGGCACAAAAAACACATAGAGCAATATCACAAGGCTGTTCACCCGCGCAATGGCTTCCAGACCTTGTCTTACCATATAGATGGTAATGAGCAGGATCAGTGTGCACAGTAACGGGATTGGCGTATTGAACAGCACATTGTCCTTCAGGAAATTGACGAATTCACGCAGAATGGTCGAGGTAGTGTCCAGGTAAAACTGCAGCATCAAGAGGCCAAGGACTGTGGCGATAACAGGCGAGCTTTTCTCCCCGACCCATGTGAGAAACGGAGCGCCGTTGGTGCGGCGGACGGCGCTGCCGACCAGGGCTGCGATAAGGAGTCCGAAGAAAGTGGACAGCAGTACGGCCAGCGGCGCATCCTGTTCCGCATAGTTGCTGATGATCACAGGCAGTACGACGGTGGCTGTTGGCAGAATTGTATTGACAATCAGCATGGCTGCCTGGGTGGTGCCGATTTTTCCATTCATGCGGGGTCCTCCCCTTGTGGTTTGGGCTGCCCGGATTCTACCTGGCCATTCTTGCCTTCCGCCGGCTTGGGCTTCTGATCCGGGCCTTGTCTGCGTGTTTCCTTGCCAAGGTTGGTCTTGGGACGCATCGTCATGCTCCAGAGAGGAACACGGATTAAGATATCCTTAAGATAACGCGGAACCATGGGTGCAACTGGGGATAGGTACGGCACACCAAACGAGCGTAATCCGGCCATATGAATCAGCAGTACCATCAGAAAGGACATGATGCCAAACAGTCCCAGTGTCGCGGCGATAAACATCATCACAAAACGGATCAGCCGGATGGAGTTGGCGATGGCCAGTGAAGGAATTACAAAGTTGGAGATCGCCGTAAAAGAAACCACAATAACCATAGCGGCGGAGACAAGTCCCGCCTGAACGGCAGCCTGTCCCAGCACCAGTGCGCCGACAATGGATATCGCCGGGCCGATAGTGCGCGGCATGCGTACCCCGGCTTCGCGCAGCACATCGAAGGTCAGCTCCATAAGCAGCGCCTCCGCCAGCGCCGGCAGCGGGACCCCTTCCCGCTGGGCGGCGAGGCTGACCAGCAGGGTGGTCGGCAGCATTTCCTGATGAAAGGTGGTAACGGCAATATAGAGCGCCGGCAGCAGCATAGATACAAAAAAAGCCCCATAGCGGATCAGCCGCAGAAAGGAAGAAATATCATAACGCTGATAGTAATCCTCACTGGACTGAAAAAAGTTGAAAAACGTAGATGGTGCAAGAAGTGCAAAAGGTGTGCCGTCAATGATGATTCCGATTTGCCCTTCCAGAATGCCTCCGGCCATCGCGTCCGGGCGCTCCGTGTTCTGGATGGTCGGAAAGGGTGTCAGGCCCCCGTCCTGGATGAACTCTTCAATATAATTGCTCTCCAGAATGCTGTCTGTATGGATTGCATTCAGGCGGCGGCGGACTTCTTTCAGCACCTGCTCACTTGCGATGCCATCCAGATAGACCAGAGCTACTCCGGTCTGGGTGCGCTGGCCGATTTTATACTCTTCGATACGCAGATCAGAGGTTTTGAGTCTGCGCCGAAGCATGGATGTGCCTGTCCGCAGGCTTTCGGTGAAGCCCTCCTTGGGACCACGGATGACGCCCTGCGAGGTCGGCTCATTGACGCTGCGTTTCTCCCAGCCCGAAGTATCGGCGGCCAGTGCCATCTGGAGCCCGTCGAACAGGATTAGAGTATAGCCGTCGAAGAGCATGGACAGGAGCGCTTCCAGCGTTTTGCCTTCTTTGACGCCTCCAATGGGCAGGATTTGATCCTTGATCATCCTGAAGGCATCTGTGGCGGGGATGGAGTCGCTCTTGAGTGTGACTGTTTCCAGTAGGGGCTGAAGCACAGTTTGATTGACCACATCGGCGTTGACCAAGCCGTCAATATATACAAAAGCCAGCGCTAGCGAGCTTAAAGACTCGTTGGTGAACCTGCGGAAGACGACATCCGAGCTTTGGCCGATCCGCTTGCCAAGCTCCTGCAAGTTCACCTCGAGTGAAGGATCAAGTGGAAGCGGGGCAGGCACGGAGTTCTCTGCGGATTCACTGGCTTTTTTGCGGACCGGCTTCTGTTTGTTTGCCATCGTAACGCCTCCGTTCTGCTGGAATCTGGATTCTTTGGTGTTATTATCCCCGCGTCTTCTATTCCTTATTCTGCCTGCATGAGGGAACGGTCCTTAAGGCCTGCATACAACAAAAGCTCCGTCCATAGCCGTGATGGCTGTGAACGGAGCTTTTGTCTGAGGGTTCTGGCAAAGCCGTATACCTGTAGGTTTTGGGGATTAAAAAAACTACGAACCGGGTTACCGGCAGTTGTTATTTGGTTTTGACCACCAGCGCATTGCTGATCAGCCGTCCTGGGGTAGTCAAGTATTTGCCGCCATAATATAGGCCGCTGGAGGCGCCGCCATCCAGATTCATCGCCTGGTATGCCCCGGCTTGCTTCATGATATGGGCCAGCTGCGGGATGGTTGCCCCGCCGGTGGTCAGCAGAATCAGCTTATGGTCTTTGGTCAGTCCCAGTGCGCTGCGGGAGCCGCCGCCCGTTAATATTTTAGGGTCGCGGAAGCCTTCCCCGGCCACATTCAGGGCTATTTTGCCGTCTACAAGCAACCGTGGACCGGCTTGGATCGCCCCTGTGACAGCTCCGGAATTAAAGTGATCCATAAATTCACTGCCCGGGATCAGCTCTGCCAGAAGGTTGTTATCATAAGCGAATACGGTCCGCTTGTCTGCCGGGCTGTTCTTGAGCATTTTCCCGCCGCTGATAATATATCCATAAGGAACTTTGTAGGCTCCGTCTGTGTAGGCATTAAAATAGGTGCCGTTAATGGCGGCAACTGCTCCGCTGCGCTTGGCAATGCTGCCCAGCGCTTCTGTTCTGCCTATGGTGTTGCCCGCAAGGACAACATCGAGTTTGAGAGCAGGATGCAGCAGGGACACGGTTACCATTTGCACGGTAAAGGATCTGCCGCCCACCTTGTAAGTATGCTTAGAATTTACGACTGCCGGAGAGCCTGCCGAGATCAGCGTGCCGGATAATACAGGAAGCGTGGCAGTGGCATCGCCTGCAGCTAATGTAAGGGAAGCGGCGTCTTTGCTCCACGCCAGCTCAATACCGAGGGTTCGGCTGATAAGGGACAAAGGCACATAGGTTGTCCCATTGCTGCTGAAAGGCCGCTCACTTAGTGTAACGGATTTGCCGTTAACAGAGGCTGCCGTTTGACCGGAAGCCAGAACTACGGAGTTCCCGTCTTTAGATACGGTAATTTGCTTCCCGGTTTGGCCGCCGACACCTGCCTGAATACCGGCAAAACCGTTCAGGAAGCGCAACGGGATGAAGGAGTGGTTATTCTTGTCGACATAGATGGTGGTTTTGGGTGCCGCAGCAGCGGCAGTGCTGACGGGTACAGAGGTTAGTGCAGAGAACATTAGGATGAGAGCGAGCGATAGAACAGACAACTTTTTCATTGTAAACAGTAATCTCCTTTTGAATTATAGGGTGCGGATGCTGGAATGTGGTAAACAGACCCATAATATCATATATCCGGGTAGCGGTTCCGTCAATTATTTCCACTCGTTATAATCATGTTCGCTGCGAGATCCTGGGGGTGCCAATATGCATCTGCCGGAGCGATGGTTTATAATCTACAGATGGCATTCGTCCATTCATATTGAATAAAGGCGGTAAGCATAATGACAACTATTGGCTTGATTCGGCATGGCAGCACACTGTGGAATAAAGAAGGCCGGATTCAGGGTCATACCGATAATCCGCTCGATGAGGAAGGGCTGCGCCAGGCAGCGGCCATAGCTGAGCGTCTTCGCGGAGAAGAATGGGATTACCTCTATTCAAGCGACCTGCTCAGGGCGGTACAGACAGCAGAGGTGATCTCGGAGCGGCTCGGTATTCCGGTCACAGGGCTGGTCCCGGGGATCCGGGAGATGAATGGTGGTCTGATTGAGGGCACTACAGAGGACGAACGAGTGGAGCGGTGGGGCAGCGGATGGAAGAGCATCGATATGGAGCTGGAGAGCGACAAGTCCGGCCAGGAGAGGGGCAGCAGGGCCATCGAAGAAATTGCGGCACGGCATCCCGGCAAAAAGATCCTCGTGGTCAGCCACGGTGCCATTTTGCGCAGTACGCTAAGAAGACTGGTTCCCGGACTTGATGTAACCGTACTGCTGAAAAATACCTCGATCACTCATGTCGTCAAGGACGGCAACGGTTGGACTTGTGCGTTGTACAACTGTGTTTCTCATATTGATGCTGAGCGGCCATAGTGGGTGATCCTGCGGGGTCACCCGTTCTGACGATCCGTCCTGTCGGGGACGGATTTTTTAATGCGCCAGTCTGCAGCATAGGCTTCCAAATGATCCCATGCAGGAAGGAGTTCTTCCTGCCGATAATAAATATATCATGCAAACCGCCTGCTTTATTTCAGAATGATTCATGGTGGTGTTCCGTTCATGTTCAGTGTATTATTGTACTGTAAAGCTTCAAAGTGCGAAATTATTCACACGCAAAAGGAGTGCAATTGGACCATGGAAGCCCGAAATTATATGCTGGCCGCATCCTCGGTGCTCATAGCAGCATTGACTGTCTATAGCATGTTCTATCTGTCCCGGAAATTCAGCGGCAGAAATCAAAAAAACCGCGCGGTCCGCGCGGTCTTAATAATCTTTATTGCAGGTGCCGGAATGAGCGCCATGCACCTGCTGGGCCTGAAGTCCCTCCAGGGTACTGGATTCGCATCCGGTAAAGACGGATTCGTCCTTCCGCTTACACTGTATGTTCTGACGTTGACGGGAATGCTCTACCTGTTCTCCCGGTTGCGTATGCTGCTAGCTGAGCGGGAACAGCTGAAGGAACTGGCTTACTGTGATTCATTAACCAGTCTCCTGAACAAGAACGGCATGGACCACTTCTGGGATCATTGCAAACCTAATGAACAGCTCGCGGTACTGTTTCTGGATCTCAACCGTTTCAAATCCATCAACGATACGCTGGGGCATCATGTGGGCGATTTACTGCTTCAGGCGGTCGGTACCACACTGAGCCAATTCTCGAGCAAAGGGAAACGGCATATTTTCCGCATCGGCGGCGATGAATTTGTGATTATCGCTAAGCGCTGCGGCCGCAAAGAAGCGGAGCAGCTGGCATTACGGATTCTGGAGAAGACGACCCGGAATTATAGACTGGAGAAACATGAACTGTTTGTTTCAGCCAGCATCGGCATCACCATGAGCCATGGGAAGATCGACCGCCAGAAGCTGCTCAAAGAGGCCGATTCGGCCATGTATAATGCCAAGCAGCTGGGGAGCGGCCGCTACTCCGTGTATAAGGAGGAGAATACCAACCCTGCCAAACCGGCTGGCCAATCGGTGAGCCTGCTCCACGGCGGTGTAACCAGCCCCAAAGAACTTGATCATAAGCGAAGCTCCATGCGGGCGTAAGCTGGTGTTATTGCCGGGTTTGTTTTCTAATTACGCTTTTTTAGAGTAAACGGTGTTCACTGTCTTTGCACGCCCCTTCATCATCAGCAGGCACACCAGGGCGAATGCCATACTAACCGTGGCAGCATAGAACAGGATGGAGTAATCCGTAAGATCAATTAGCAGCCCCAGCAGGGGCGGAGATGTAATGGCAGCGAGTGATGAGACTAAATAGTAGATTCCCGTCCGCGTACCGATACTCTCTTCGTCCCCTGTAGCGACCACATAGGGATAGGAATTGATATTGATACAAGCCCAGAACATCCCGCCCAGCAGAAGCAGACCACGCAGCAGGAGTACATTTTCCGCAAACCCCACGAGAGCAAATACCGCCATCAGTCCGCATACACCGAGAATAATGATGTTTTTCTTCCCGAACCGCCCGCCCAGCCAGCCGCTGGGAATCGCAAAGGTTACAAAAGCAAGCGAAAAGAACGTGAGCGAGAACGAAGCCGCTTGCTCGCTAAGCCCCAGATGATGCTTGCCATACAAGGTAAACAGCGTCTCGACCCCCTGATAAGCCACAAACCAGAAAAAAATCGCCGCCAGCAGCCAGACCGTTGTCCGGTCCAGCTGTTTGGTGAGGGAGATGCGTGCTGGCCTGCCCATCGGGCCGCTTCTGCCCGTCACTTGGGAACTACGCTCAGCGCCTGGAATGACTTCGGCATTCACTGCGGCTCCCATGAACCCATCCCGATCCTCCCGAATAAACCTCGACACGATGTACAGACATAACAGCGTGATCAGTCCGGCAGCCGCAAATGGCAGCACAGGGCTTACATCATAGAGATAGGACCCTGCGCCAAAAGCCAAAATAGATCCTACTCCGCCCATGAAGTTAATCAGTCCGTTAGCCTTGGTGCGCTGAGGCTCCGGCGTTATATCCGGCATCAGTGCGACGGTCGGCGAACGATACAGGCTCATGGCCAGATTCATCATCATCATGAACAGCAGGAGAGTGAACAGTCCGGTGTGGAAAGGAATCAGCAGGGTCAGCACGGCAGCCAGCGGCATGCCGATCATCAAATAGGGCATTCTTCGCCCGAAACGGGTAGCTGTCCGATCACTGCGGTTGCCAATCCACGGCTGCAGAAACAACGCAAAATAGTTATCGATGGTCATCATGAAGCTGATCAGGGCGACGCTATGCACATATTTCTCCAGGAAAAAAGGGACAAACGCGTTGTATAAGCTCCAGGTGATGCTGATGCTGAAGAAACCGAAGCCAAGCAGCCAGACTTTTTTCACAGTCACACTCCTTTGGACGCCATTAGTCCTGCGAGTACATCTGGAACATCGGTAATAATGCCCGCTACACCGGCATCGATCAGGTATTTCATCCGCTCGGGATCATTTACAGTCCACGGATGATAGACAATTCCATGCTCCGACGCCTCGGCAACAAACTCAGGCAGTACAGCAAAATGATAGGCATGCAGCGCATCCGCCTGCAGGGAAGCCGCATAATCCCAAGGCCGGTATAAGCCCTCTCCATACAAAATGCCCGTGCGGATCTCCGGTGCCAGCGACTTGCAGTACGCAAGTGAATAGTGGTTGAAGCTGGACAGCACTACGCGCTCACTCATGCCGTATTCCCGCACGGCGGCAATGACCTTTTCCTCCATGCCGGGGTAGAGGAACATGCCGTTTTTCAACTCAATATTGAGGATTGTGTCACGTCCGTGCACCAAATCCAGCAGCTCTTCAAGGGCGGGAATGCGTTCCCCCGCGAATGCAGCTCCAAACCATGAACCGGCGTCCGCCTCCAGTACCTCACTCAAAGTTTTATCCTTCACCAATCCGCTCCGGTTCGTAGTACGGCTTAGATCCTCGTCATGAATGAGGACCAGCCCTCCGTCCAAGGTCATCTGTACATCGGTTTCGATGCCGGTTGCACCCAGCTCCAGTCCCTTGCGGAAAGCCGCCATCGTATTCTCCGGGCAGACCGCGGATGCACCACGGTGTGCAAAATTAATCGTCTTGTTCATGTCGTTCAGTTCCTCCGTCTCATTTGTGTTGGTATACTTCTGCCGCAGCAGGTGCGGACTTCCATATTTCTTATTCCACACTACAGCATGAAACCCTGTCCCCGGGTAGCAAAAAGGCGATGATTTGGAAATTTTAACATTGGGATGACGTTAATGGAACAGAAACAAGCAGTAAGGGCATTTTTGCATGGTGTGTTCTATTGGAATGGCTTAAAATAAAATTTATGTTCAATAAGCGGGATTGGAAAGTTCGGTCTCAGGATGGACAGAGAAAGATTCCACAATGAGCAGTCTGACCCGTTGTCCCAAGGAACGGAGTGGAAAAAGGTACACTAATTCACCAATCCAGGTGTGAAAATCAGAAATAGGTGGTGGAGAATTTCCACCTGGTGTGCCTGTAACCTTTATTCTGTGTGACAAATCTTAAGTTCGATTATGGGATCATAACAATCATAGAAAGAAGAGATGGCTGTGAAATATTGTCTGGAATGCGGAACAGAGCTGGTGATGAAGGAATGCAACGGGGAGGGGGAGGTTCCTTTTTGCGAGGCTTGCGGGGTGTTTCGGTTCCCGGTCTTTAGTACAGCAATGAGTACGGCAGTTCTAAACCGGGGGCTGGACAAAATACTGCTGATTCAGCAGTATAACCGCCCCGTCTTCATCCTGCTGGCAGGTTACGTGAACAAGGGCGAGAACGCGGAAGAAACGCTGATCCGTGAGGTGAAAGAGGAGGCAGGGCTGGACATCATCGCTTATGAATATATGCGCAGCGAGTATTTTGCTCCTTCGAATACATTAATGCTTAACTTCATTAGCATTGCGGATACGGAGGATTTGAGCGGAATGAGCGCGGAGCTGGACCACGCCCAGTGGTTCACGCTGGAGGAGGCCGCCGATGCCATATTGAAGGGCAGCCTAGCGGAGCATTTTTTGCTGAATATCCTGGATAAGCTGACCAAGGGCCGGACCCTGGAGAGCTTCACACCTGCAGTCCGGTAGTCACGCCGACATAATGCCGCGAAGCATTTCATGGACCTGTTGAGCCTCTGAGAAGGCTTGGGAGTAGGCGGAATCGGATTTTTTGGCCGGGGACGGTCCCGGTAGGAACGGAATGGAGAGCACCGGAGTATCCGCGTTGTCGAGATAGATTTTTAGAGTGAGTTCATTGATAACTTCGGTAGTTTCAGCACCTGGATTGGTTTCGATTGTGTTCGAATGGGCGACTGTGCCCGGAGTCCGTCTGACCGCACTGGTCGTAATGCGGCTGGTTTTGCTGACTTTGGTGAGCGTTAGCGCATTTTCTACAATTTCCGATCCCAGAATGTTCTCATACAGGAACATCGCTGGTGCTGTGCCTTCCGGGCTGATGGGATCATAGATGCCGACCGCCATGTGCTTACCTTCTTCATCCAGAGCGATGATGTGGGATTTATCCGGGGTGATATAATGCCCGGGGAATTTGGAATTGAAGGATGCTAGGCCATGGGCCGATACGTTCCGGGTGGACGACGGGTGGGATCGTCTGATTTGCAGCACTGCTGCTGTGAGCAGCAGCGAAATACCCAATATGGCGAACATATACATCAGGAAATGGAGCATTAGACCGCCTCCTAAAAGTTTTGTGAGCGTTACTTCTGTGAATCCCCAGCGTGCAAAACTTACTCCGAAAGCATATGCCAAGTTTTGTGAGCGTTACTCCTGTGAATCCCCGGCGTGCAAAACTTAGTTTGGAAGCGTATGCCTCCAATAGTAATAGATATGCTCAAGGGACGTGAACAAATACATAGACTGTGCTTCTGCGGATACTATATTATTTTTTTTATTCCGCAAGGTGGAACAAACTAGAGATTACAGGGGGATATCGGCGATGATTGTAGATACATTGGGCCATTTGCTGGAGAATGAGGCGGCTTACGGAGAGAAGATTCAGAGAGGGCTGCAGTTCCTGCGCGATACCGACTTTGCCGGACAGGCGGCTGGACGCCATGATGTGGACGATGAAATGTTTTATTTCATTAATGAATATGAAACTAAGGATGCCGGGGAGTGCTTCTGGGAAGCGCACAGAGTGAACCTGGATCTGCATTATATTCTGGAAGGCACAGAGCGGATTGGCTACGCCGCTATCGAACAGCTTGAGGTGCGGGACGATTACAGCGCTGATAAGGATGCGATTTTCTTCACAGGTGCAGTGAAATCCACAGTAACCGCAGGACCGGGAGCGCTAGTGGTCTGCTATCCGCAGGACGGGCATATGACAGGGATTGAGGCGGGGAAACGCGAAGCGGTGCGGAAAGTAGTTCTGAAGATTAAGCTGTGATTACCGGGACTGCACAATATACTTCTTATTAATAACACAATCTGAGGAGCCGTTAGGCTCCTTTTTACATGCTTGCAAAGCTGATCCAGAGTATAATGAATTGCATCTGGAATCTCCGTTTCAAGACGAAACACGTGAGATTCAAGGATTTCTCAAATACAGCAAGTTAGTTTCTCAACTTCACTCTACATAGCAGGCAGATTACAACGATAAGCAGTGCATCATACGGACAAGGAGCCGCACTCATGAGTATATATCTGGAACTTCCGGATGTGGATAAGCACTTTCCCTTTCGCAGTCTGATTTGTGGAGGGGATGAGCTCTGTTATCCGCATTGGCATAAGGAAATCGAAATCATCTATGTTACTAAAGGAAGACTAAATTTGGGAATTAATGATACCCCAATCCGTATGGAACAGGGCGAAATTCAGTTCATTAACGGCGGGGACGTGCATTATTTTCTCGCTTCGCCCGAAAGTGAGCGGGTGGTGATCCAGTTCGACCTGAATTTGTTTCAGGAAGTTGCTGCCCTGGGAGACAGCGGCTATTCCCTGCGGGATTTGTTCACGGAGATGGAGCACTCAAGCCAGTCATGGCCGGAGGGGGCGGCTGCCCGGATCATTCCCCTGATTGAGAGCATCTACGAGGAAGATACCCAGCGGCGGGAAGGCTATGCCTATATGATCAAAGCGAGGATGTTCGAGCTGTTGACCGTTATTTTGCGGGAGATTCCGAAGAGCAGAATCAAGCGGGAGCCTAAGTTCTCCGAGGATACGCTAACCCAGTCCCGGGAAACGATGGAACGCCTGGAGCGGATTTTTGCCTATGTGGAGCAGCATTATCAAAAGGCGATTTCCCTGAACGAGTTGGCCCGTTACATGGGCTTCAGCCCGTATTATTTCACCAAGCTGTTCAAGCGTAATACAGGGATGACCTTTGTTGCTTTTCTGAATGAATACCGGCTGAACAAAGCGAAGTGGATTCTGTTAAATGAGGACTTGCCCATGTCTGCTGTGGCCGAAGCCGCGGGGTTTGGGAGCGTGAAGACCTTTCATCATTTTTTCAAGGATGCAACCGGAATATCTCCGCTGAGGTACCATAAGACAATATTCAGGAATAATTCAGCAAGAATGCAGGAAGAAAGCGCCGGGGCGGATTTGTATGATAGAGATATCAAAACCAGTGGAGGTTAGGCCTGAATGACATTAAGAATAGGAATTATCGGCTGCGGCGGAATCGCGAACGGCAAACATATGCCCGCATTGCAAAAAGTAGAGGGAGCCGTGATGGTAGCCTTCTGCGATATCGTACCTGAACGAGCCGAGAAGGCAAAAGTGGACTTCGGTAATGAAAGCGCTGTGGTCTACACCGATTATAAAGAGCTGCTTAAGGATACAAGTATAGATGTGATTCATGTGTGCACACCGAACATTTCCCATGCGGAAATTTCCATCGCTGCCATGGAAGCCGGCAAACATGTGATGTGTGAGAAGCCGATGGCCAAGACAACTGCGGAAGCGCAGGCAATGATTGATGCTTCTAAGCGGACCGGCCGCAAGCTGACCATCGGGTACCAGAACCGCTTCAGACCGGATTCGGCTTACCTGCATACCGTATGTGAGAATAACGGACTTGGAGAAATCTATTATGCCAAAGCCAAGGCGATCCGCCGCCGCGCGGTACCAACTTGGGGAGTATTTCTGGATGAGGAGGCGCAAGGCGGCGGACCGCTGATCGACATCGGGACTCATGCCCTCGACCTTACCTTGTGGATGATGGACAATTACAAGCCTAAATATGCCGTGGGCAATGCTTATCACAAGCTGTCCGGCCGTAAGAACGCCGCGAATGCCTGGGGGCCATGGGACCCGGAGAAATTCACTGTTGAAGACTCTGCTATCGGATTCATTACCATGGAGAACGGAGCGACCATTGTTCTTGAAGCCAGTTGGGCGCTGAATACCCTGGATGTAGGCGAAGCCAGAACCGTACTCTGCGGCACAGAAGGCGGAGCCGATATGGAGAAGGGGCTGCGGATCAACGGAGAAGAATACGGCAAAACATATGAGAAGCATATTGGCCTGGATGCGGCCGGTGTGGATTTCTACGACGGCGCCGGGGATGATCCTGCGGTGGCTGAGGCCAAGCAGTGGATCGACAGCATTGTGAATGACACGGAGCCGGTGGTGAAGCCGGAACAGGCGCTGGTGGTCACCCGTATTTTGGAGGCCATTTACAAATCGTCGGAGACGGGAATGCCCGTATTTTTTGAATAAACAGAGAAATCCCGAATACGATCAACGACATAAGAGCCAGGAGTGTGTTCATAGTGACCAGAGTAACCGTATGGAATGAATATCGTCATGAACGTGAGGAAGAGCGCATCCGGCAGGTCTACCCGCAGGGCATTCATGCCCAGTTGGCTTCTTTTCTCAGCGATGCCGGACTGGATACAGCGACAGCAACGCTGGATGAGCCGGAACACGGCTTGACAGAGGAAGTGCTGAATAACACCGATGTGCTGGTATGGTGGGGGCATGTGGCCCATCAGGAAGTGAGCGATGAGGTCGTGAACCGTGTTCATCAGCGTGTGCTTCAGGGCATGGGGCTGGTAGTGCTGCATTCAGGGCATATGTCCAAAATCTTCATGAAGCTGATGGGGACAAGCTGTGATCTGAAATGGCGCGAAGCCGGTGAAAAAGAACGCTTGTGGGTCATGGACCCGAGCCATCCGATTGCCGAAGGCATAGGCGAGTATATTGATCTAGAGCAGGAAGAGATGTATGGAGCTCACTTTGATGTTCCGGCACCGGAGTCGCTGATTTTTGTCGGCTGGTTCGAAGGCGGGAACGTATTTCCGAGCGGATCGACGTACCGGCGCGGCAGCGGGAAGATTTTTTATTTTCAGCCCGGACATGAATCGTATCCGACCTATTACAACAAAGAGATTCAACAGGTCATTATCAACGGCGTGAACTGGTGTGCCGGAGCCAAGCGCGACTACCCTGTGTATGGACATTCCGAGGCGCTGGAGCCAATCAAAGAAAAGGTGGGAGTCTAGATGAAATTAGGAGTATTTGATCCCGTATTTGGAAGTCTGAGCCTGGATGAGATGCTGGATAAAATCGCTGCCGCCGGCCTGAATGCCGTCGAGATCGGTTCCGGGGGTAATCCCGGCAATCCGCATTGTCCTACGGATGAGCTGCTGGCGAGCGAAGCGGCCCGTGAGGCCTATTTGGAAAAGTTCACGAAACGCGGCATTATGATCAGCGCCTTCAGCTGCCATAACAACCCGATTTCACCGGATAAAGAAGAAGCTCGCCAAGGCGACGAAATCCTGCGTAAGTCGATCAAGCTCGCTTCACTGATGGGTGTTGCCGTGGTCAATACCTTCTCGGGCACAGCCGGGGACAGCGACGAGGCCAAAGCACCGAACTGGCCGGTCACACCTTGGCCTACAGTGTACAGCGATATTCTAACCTGGCAGTGGGAGCACAAACTAATTCCTTACTGGAAGGAGATTGCCCAGCTTGCGGAAGAACATGGCGTAAAGATTGGCATCGAGCTGCACGGCGGCTTCCTGTGCCATACTCCGTATACGATTCTCAAGCTGAGAGAAGCGACGGGACCGGCGATTGGAGCAAATCTGGACCCGAGTCATTTGTGGTGGCAGGGCATTGAGCCTGTGGGTGCGATCAAAATTCTCGGCAAGGCCGGAGCGATTCACCATTTCCATGCCAAGGACACATACCTGGATCAGGACAATATTAATATGTATGGTCTGACAGATATGCAGCCTTACGGCGATGTGCAAACCCGGGCATGGACCTTCCGTTCAGTCGGCTGCGGGCACAGCCTGTCCGAATGGTCCGATATCATGAGCGCGCTGCGCACCTATGGCTATGATTATGTGGTAAGCATTGAGCATGAAGATCCGCTGATGTCTGTGGATGAAGGCTTTCACCGCGCAGTGACCAACCTGCAGTCCATCCTGATCCGCGAGCAGCCGCTCGATATGTGGTGGGCGTAGGGGAATAAGAGCTGTATAAGTAAAATGTTCAAAAGCCATCACCGGCCTGCTTATTGTGCAGGCAGTGATGGCTTTTTCTTCGCTTGCCCACCCTTGCCCTACTGATGCTTATAATAAATCACCGTGGCGGACATTTTCCCATCGCCGGAAATTACATAATCCGGGATTTTGCCTGCTTCCACAAATCCGCGTGATTGGTAGAGCAGGTTGGAAGGATCACCCTCGCGTGTGTCCAGCACCAACAATGTCCGGCCATTTGCCGCAGCTGCCTGCTCTGCGGTATCCATCAGCAGGCGGGCAATGCCTTTGCGGCGGTGCTCAGGATGCACCATCAGCTTGGCGATCTCTGCCCGGTGCGGGGCGTTCGGCTTCAGTACGAAATGGAGCTGCACCGTGCCCACTATGGTTTCTCCCTCGAGTGCTACCCAGAGCAGGACGCCCGGTGCCAGCACATCCTGCCAGAAGGCAGAAGCTTCTACCGCTGCCATCGGAGGCAGGAATCCGATAGATGCGCCATCTTCTACGACATCAATTATTAGTTTGTTCAGTTGCTGCAGGATCTCTGGTTGTAGCTCTTCAAGCTGTGTGATAGTAATTTCATGGCTCATCCGTTGTTCATTCCCTCCAACTAAAAAATATCGTATGAAATTCATTATAACGATAAGATGGAAGTATTCAATTTTAACTGCTGCACGGAGAGGAGATATAACATGCTGCTGGAAGTTATTGCAACGACGGTGAGTGATGCGGTTATAGCTGAAAGGAACGGGGCGGACCGGATAGAGCTGATTACCGGCATCCGGGAGGGCGGGCTGACTCCAAGTCTGGGACTGATAGAAGGTGTACGGGAAGCCGTCAACCTCCCGGTAAGGGTGATGGTGCGCCCGCATGCCCGTTCTTTCCGGTATGATGAAGCCGATGCGCAGACGATGCTGCGGGATATCCGTCACATTGCAGCCGTAGGCGGATTATCCCTTGTCATGGGAATGCTCCATCCTGACCGGACGGTTGACGAAGAACTGCTCAAGAGGCTGCTGCAGGCTGCGGGCGGGATGGAAGTTACGTTTCACCGGGCTTTTGACGAGGCAGAGAATCAGCTTGCAGCATTGGAGATCTTATCGCGCTACCCTCAGATTACGGATATTCTGACTTCCGGAGGACGGGATACGGCGCCCGAGGGGAAAGAGCGGATTTCAGTTCTTGAGCAGCTGGCCTCCGGTTCTTCCGTCTCCATCCTTGCGGGCAGCGGCTTAACCGCCGATGGTCTCAGTGAGTTCATCACACAGACAGGAGTAAGCCGGGTGCATTTTGGCTCTGCAGTAAGGGAAGACGGAGATCCGCTGAAGCCGGTAGACCCGGTGCGGGTTCAGTCGGTACGCAGTATTCTGAATTCACTAAAGGGAGACCGGCCGCTATAATTCTGATATTAACAACTTGATAATATCAACTACCTGTGCTAAAATGTTGTTAATAACAAAATGTTAATAACAAAAAGTTAACAGGAGGTAATTTCTATGTTCGGATTCAGATTCGTGAAATTCCAGCCCAGTGACTATGTGCTTAAGGTGAAGAACGGCAAGGTAGTGCGTGAAGGAGTGGGGCTTTCTTTTCATTATTATGCGCCTACGACCTCGGTTGTTGTGGTTCCGGTATCCTCGATTGATGTTCCGTTCATGTTCGAGGAAATTACGAATGATTACCAGACAGTGACCGTACAGGGGCAGCTGACCTACCGGATTGTCGACTACCGTAAGACCACACAGATTCTTAATTACACCTACAATTTGCGTAAAAATACGTATCTCTCCGACGATCCCGGCAGGCTGGCGCAGCGCGTGATTAATATCGCCAAGGTGTTGACGAAGAAGCAGCTGGAGCAGATGCCGCTGCGCGAAGCGATTAAGTCCAGTGAACGTCTGGCAAAGACCATTACCCAGGAGACCGGACGAAATGAGGAGATTGAGAAGCTGGGCATTGAGCTGATGGGTCTGTCGATTCTGGCCATTGTCCCGAATAAGGAAACACTGCGTGCCCTGGAAGCACAAGCCCGGGAAGAGATTCTACGGAGTGCGGACAATGCGCTCTATGAGCGCCGCAATGCCTCCATTGAGCAGGAGCGCCGCGTGAAGGAGAATGAACTGAATACGGAAATTGCTGTCGAGACGAAGAAAAAACAGATCCGTGAAACCCAGCTGGACGCCGAGCGGTCAGTGAAGCAGAAGCAGAACGCGATGATGGAGGAGCAGCTCAGCTTCGATACCGCGCTTGAAGAGAAGAAGCAGGAGCTGATCGGTTTGACCGTAGCCAACCAGCGGGCCGAAGCAGATGCCAAAGCCTATGAGCTGTCGGCGGTGATGAATTCGCTGCAGGGCGTAGCGCCTGGTGTACTGCAGGCCCTGACCAATGTAGGGATGAAGCCCGATAAATTGATTGCAATCGCCTTCCAGGAGCTGGCGGAGAATGCTGGCAAGATTGGGCAGCTGAATATTTCACCGGATCTGCTTCAGGGACTGATGGGCGGTTCAGCCGGAAACGGCGGGAATGCTGCAAGAGGGGGCGGGGGACGATGAGCGGGATCCGGAGCTCGGAGAACAAGATCATCCTGATCAAGCGAAAAACCCGGCTCGAAGAACTGGTGGTCCGCTACAATACGATTCAGCAGGCGCAGTTCTATATTGAACGCTTGGGAGCGGATTTCAGCGATTATATCAGCGAGGACTTTCATTACCGCAAGGCAGTGGAGACCGCAGTGATCGAGCTTGGTGCGGTGGGCCGGGTGCAGCTGCTGGAACGCCAGCATGTGCCGAACTTCATTTTTGGGGAGCAAGATACCGTTGTGGTGTTGGGGCAGGATGGACTTGTGGCTAATACGTTAAAATACTTGCACGAGCAGCCGCTGATCGGGGTCAATCCCGATCCGCAGCGCTGGGACGGAGTGCTGCTGCCATTCACCGTCAAGGATCTCCGGCATTTGGTGCCGGAGGTGTTCCGGGGGCAGCGGCAGGTGCGTGAGGTCACGCTTGCCAAAGCGCAGCTCAACGACGGACAGAGCCTGTATGGCGTCAATGATCTGTTCATTGGCCGCAAGACCCATGTGTCCGCCCGCTATCAGCTGGAGCTGAACGGTGTCACCGAGCAGCAGTCCTCCAGCGGGATTATCGTCTCCACCGGCATGGGCTCCACCGGCTGGCTCAAAAGCGTGCTCGCCGGAGCGGCGGGGATTGTTCACAGCGCGGCGCAGCTGCAGAATGCAAGCGGAGCACGCACAGTCCCGGCTGCAGGAAGAGGCGGACATCCGGCAGGACAGCCGGTAACCGGAGAGGCTGAGGTATACACCGCGATGGCTGAGCGGCTGCCTTGGGATTACCCGAACCTGTACTTTACGGTTCGGGAGCCTTTTCCCAGCCGGACGACTTCCGCTGACCTGGTCTTCGGAGAGATCGGCAGCCAGGCCCCGCTGAAGATTACCTCACAGATGCCGGAGGACGGGGTCATCTTCAGCGATGGGGTCGAAAATGACTTTCTGGCGTTCAATTCCGGCGTGGAAGCGACGATTACGCTCGCCGAAAAGCGGGGACGGCTGGTGGTATGAATGCAACATTCAGCAGTAACGGGTTCGGTCTGCTTGCCAGCCGGACAACAGAAAGGGTTCCCCGTCAGCCACAGAGAGGCTGCTGAGGAACCCTTTTGAAATTGAAGTGCTGTTGATTACTGGAAGTTGCGGCCCTGATTCATGGATGAACCAAAGGATTGATTTGGAGACATTGGCGAATGCATTTGCTGCGAATTGAAGGAAGGCATCATTGGGATATGTGGCATCGGTGATGGCTGCTGGTTCATGGAAGAATGGAAGGCTGGATTGAAGGATGGGTTAAATCCTTGAGCCCCTGTGCCGATTCCGGTACTGAAGCTGGAAATCTGGGAGTTCTGTTCCATCTGTCTAACCAGTTGGGATACATGCTGCAGCTGTTGCATAGCTGTCTGATGCCCTTGCAGAGCCTGTTGGATCATCTGGATAGCCTTTTGACTGTGTTGGCTCAGCTCCTGGAGCTTGGCGGCATGCTGCTGCTCTTGTTGAAGCAACTGTTGATAATTTTGTGTCCCCTGTTGTGTTTGAGTCATCAGCTGCTGAATAATTTGCTCACATTGGTTGATTTGGCTGGAAATGTTGGAATTCAAAATATTTTGCCTCCTTGGCATTTCGGTTTGGTCATGCGTTCTTATTATCTCTGAGAAAAGTACTGAATATTCATGTGCTTGATTTGCTTGAGCTGACGGCTAGAATTCCCTCAATTACTCCTTCGCTGCCGGAAGGACGGGCTCAAAAGAAAGGTACAGGCAGCACAGCAACTTTTGTGGCCTCCTTTCGTCTATCTAGAAAAAGGTATCCATAATCACCCATAACCTGGAGGAGGGGCAGCATGAATCTGCATGGTTTATTTGCTAGACCAAAGGCTTTTTGGAACTATAATAATTTAGCTGTTTTACGTTACAAATTTTTCTTCTATTTCTCACTGAAACGGAGTATTACATTACCGCTTGTATTTGTGCTTCTATTAACATTAAGCTTCCCGGGAACGTCCACGGTATCGGCAGCATCGTCCTCAGAACTGATTGTTGTGAACAAAAAGACGAATACGCTAGGCTATTTCAGTGGCGGCAAGCTGGTCCGGACGTTTCCGGTTGCCACAGGCAAAACCAAAAGCCTCACTCCAGAGGGCAGCTTCAAAATTGTCGTTAAGATCAAAAACAGGCCTTATTATAAGGAGCACATTCCCGGAGGAGATCCGGCGAATCCGCTTGGGGACCGCTGGCTGGGACTCGAAGTGAACGGTACAAAGGGAACCACGTACGCCATTCATGGCAATAATAACGAATCGTCCATCGGCAAATATGTCAGTGCCGGGTGCATCCGTATGCATAATGAAGACATCCACTGGCTGTATCCGCAAATTGCCAGGAATACAAAAGTGGTGATCATTTCATCATCACTCAGCCTGGACAGCATTGCTGCCAATAACGGCTATTCATTCGGGATTACCGCGTTTGCAGGAACCTTCATCATAGATGGCAAACCGCTGAGGCTTAAGGATGACCTCATCCTGGAGAGTTCGCGTGTTTTTGTTCCGTTGAGAGAAACAGTGGCCCTGCTGGGAGGTACGCTGAAGCCGCAAGCTGGAACCGGTGCGCTGGAGATCACTATAGGAAACCGTACGGTTACACATAAACCGCTAACCACACAAGCCGTGGTACAGGGTCAAACCCTATCTATGATTGCCTCCAAAAATGTGAATAACCGTCTCTATCTCCCGCTTGGCAGCCTGACAGAGTTGTTCGGTCTTCCGTTCAAATGGAGCAAGCAGGAAGCCACAGTCACTTTCTAGGACGGATCAGCTTCGAACGGGCAGAAGTTTCAGGATAAATATTGAAGAAGTTATAGAGGGAAAGGGCAGAGGCCTGTCGTAGAGTACGGGATTATATAGGAGGCGGGTGATTGAGATTCGAATCCGGATCATTGGCGGCTGCGGAAGCGGGAAATCCTATACAGCCAAGGAATTATCCAAGCGCTACAGTATTCCTTACTTTGAAACCGATAATTTTGTATGGGACAGAACGGCTCCGAACCTGCGGAACACACCAGAGGTCAGGGACGCGTTATTAGCAGAAACCACAACTTTGAACTCATGGATCATCGAAGGGGTGCACTATAAATGGGGCAGCGAGAGCTTCCGGCAGGCAGATTACATTGTCGTGATCAGACCTAACCGGGTAGTTCAGGACTTGCGGGTAGTGCGGAGATTCGTGAAAACCAGGCTTGGCCTGGAACAGGGGAATTATAGTCAAACATTTACGAACTTGTATCAGATGCTGTTTGAATGGAACAGGAAATATGAACGGATAGATATGCCCAGAATTATGGAACTGACAGAGGAATATGCCCACAAGCGGATAATTGTCCAAAATAATCAGGAGATCCTGCGCTGGAGCAGCTCTAATATCCATTTGGCTGAAGCCGCAGGAGGAGTTCCTACTCAAGTGGAGAGGTGATGTATGATGAGTAAGCTGGCAACCTTTGTGCTGGAAATATTGCGGATGTGTCTTTTGCTGCTACTGACTCTAGGGTTACTGGGCGGCTTGGAATATGGGCTATTTAAGCTGATGTACGGCTGGACGATCTACCCGGGGGGTGCTGCTGCGGGGAATCTCATTTTGTTTTTTGTGCTCTACCGCAATTATTGGCAGTTCAAGGGCTGGTTCAAATCAGACAAAAATCAGAGGCTGGGACGCAATCTGACGTTCAGCCTAACTAGTCTCTCACTGCTGCTGATCCTGCTGCCGTTTGCTGTCCCGCTAATGATGTAATATCAGAATGGGAAACTTTAATTATAAAGGTTCTCGACCTTGTTTATACTTGTAGAGTTGCATATGCTGTAAGAAGTATTACATTTCGGACAATTACGGAGGTTCACCGAAGCGATGAATAACTAACACGTTTCCTTCTCAAAAGACCATGAACTAGGGATGTGCTTATGCACAAGCCACGGGACACCCTTTGGAATAAAGCAGGTAAGGACGGCGCAGCCGTTGCTGCTTGGGGTGTACGGTCAGGGGATACGTGTGTCGATCGGGGACCTTACGATGTTTGTAACAGATGAACGCAGCTGATAAATATACGGTTCGCCTTGCGATAAAACAAGGGAGGAATATATCTATAGCGTTGTTTCATGGCATCCTCCTCCTTCATACATGCTCTGCCGCAGGCCGCTGGCTGCGGTTTTTTTGTATTTTTACGGAAGCGGAGGAATGGATATGACCATAATCAAGGTTAGACATATACGTAAAGAATGGAACGGGATTCCCCTGTTCGCAGATGTCTCTTTTGAAATTGCCGAGAGAGAACGTGTGCTGCTCTTCGGACGCAACGGGATCGGCAAGACGACGCTGATGCAGGGGCTAATCGGACGTTACACCTTCGAGGAGGGCAACGTTTACCACGGTCTGCCCCCGGAGGAGCGAGGAGTACTAGATCAACAGCTGGAGATTGGGCCAGATGTCAGCACGCTGGAGTATGTTCTGTCCGGTTTGCCGGAAGTGGATAACCTTAAGCGCAGGCTGGAGCAGATGGGCCGTGTGCTCCAAGAGACTGGCGGCAGCGATGAAGTGCTTGTGGCCGAATACGGTGAAGTATATGAACGTTATCTGCAATTGGACGGGTATGGCTGGGAGGCCAAGGCAGAACAAAGCCTTAGCCGGCTGAACCTGAATCCGGAGGTGTGGAACCTGCCATACCGCCAGCTCAGCGGGGGGCAGAAGACCAGGGTTCAACTTGCCGCGCTGCTGGCCCGTCAGCCGAAGCTGCTGATCCTGGATGAGCCGACGAACCATCTGGATGAGGAGACCGTGGTCTGGCTGGAAGAGTGGGTGCAGAATTATCCGGGGACGGTATTCTACGTGTCCCATGACCGCAGATTCATTGACCGGACGGCTACGGCAGTGCTGGAGCTAAGCCCGCAGGGCTGTCGGCGATATCCGGGAGCCTATACTCAGTACCGGGAGCAGAAGGAGGTAGAGTCACGAACGCTGGCGGTGCAGTACAGAAAGCAGGAGCTGGAGAAGGAAAAGCTGCTGGCGAGCATCCGTCGTTACGCGGAATGGTTCCAGCAGGCCCACCTTGCCGCCGGCCAGAACGATTTCCGGCGCGCTCAAGCAAAGAAGAACGTCTCCCGGCTCCATGCCAAGGAAGCGAGTCTCGAACGCCTGGAGCAGAACCGGGTGGAGCTGCCGCGTGCCATATCCCAGCTGAGCATGAAGCTGGAAGGTGAAGTTTTCCGGGGAGATTCGCTGCTTGAGATGAGCGGCATTCATTATGCTTACGGCGGCGTTCCTGCGCTGCTGGAAAATTTCAATCTAACTTTACGGCGCGGGGACCGTCTTGCTGTTCTTGGACCGAACGGTGCCGGCAAATCCACGCTGCTGAAGCTGATTGCTGGTCTGCTGGAGCCTGACGGTGGCGAGTTGCGTGTGCATCCCCGCACGCGGGTGGGTTATTTTGCCCAGGAACTGGATGATCTGCCCCTGTCATCCACCCTACTGGACAGCTTGCTGGAGCTTCCCGGCATGACGCAGACGGAGGCGCGGACCATTCTGGGCTGCTTCTTGTTCCCCCGGGAGGATGTGTTTAAGCGGATCGGTGATTTAAGCCTTGGTGAGAAATGCCGTGTTGCCTTCCTGCGGCTGTATTTTGGCCGTGCCAATCTGCTTGTGCTGGATGAGCCGACTAACTATTTGGATATCGATACCCGGGAGCGGGTGGAAGAAGCACTGGCTTCATATCCCGGCGGACTGGTTATTGTCTCGCATGACCGGTATTTGCATGCTAAAGTGGCCAACCGGCTGCTTGTACTGGAGTGTGGAGGGACACCCCGCCAGTTCACAGGTACCTATGAGGAATATTCGTCCAAGGACCGGAGCCGGGTACTTACAACGGATGAGCAATCACAAGAAGGGGAGCTGCAGCTGATGAAGCTGCGTCTGGCCCAACTGATGCATAGCGAAGCCAGGGATACGGTGGAAGAAGACCGCGAGCTGATGACTGAGATTGTGCAGCTGCGGCGGACCATCCATGAGCGGCAATAACCTCCCGTTCCATCCTGGGGTAGCGAGATAACGAAAAATCCAAAAAAATACAGATTCGTTGGAGGGTTATGGCATATTTTGGCGAAATGTATAAATCATACAGCTAAAATATGAGGGAGGCACTCTCAAATGCGTAATAAGGGAATTAGAATCATGGTAATGCTGCTGCTCCTGTTCAGTATGGCCATACCGGTACAGTCCACTTCGGCGGCATCCAAAAGCATCAAGGTTAAAGTAACCTTGGTCAGTGCGGAGCTGACTGAGAACAATCATGTGGGTAATGAGTGGTATACCACGGCATATATTAACGATAAAGAGATCAATGAGGGCTCATCCGTGGTTCTGGACCTGAAATCGACAGAAAGTGTTCAACTGAAGGCGTATGCGGAAGAGCAGGATAAAATTCCGGAATCCGCCACAGCTACCGCTTCTGTCAAAGCCTCAGCAATAACCAAAACCATCAGCAAAGCCATAGAGGTGACTGTCGTCGAAAACCGGGGGCGATATTCCGGCAACACAGCCACATGGACGTTCACATTTAAAGTTCAGAAGCAATAGACCAGAAAAGCAAACAAGGGGAAACAATGAATAAAAAAGTATGGTTAAGAATGGGGCTGACGCTAATTATACTTGCGCTGCTCTATCTTTGGATGAGGCCGCAGCAGGTGGAGCGGGAATACGGAAGTGTTATTTATTCGAATGAGGCCGGCATGATCAAAAGCACGACCATCCACTTCAAAGGACAGGTTGTCCGGGGCGTCCTCCTGTTCTCCAAAAGTACATTGAACGGAACACTGACTGTAGACCGGGACCTGACCTATAAGATAAAGCTGAAGGATAACGGAGGTTATTATCTGGGGGTTATGACGGCATGGGGTACTGATCACCAGACACGTACAACCGGGGTGATTTCTGCAGCGAAGAAGCTGGACCGGTTCTGGACTACGCTGACTGATCTCGATAAGCGCTATAACCTTAAGAGCGGTGAGGGGAATATTTCAGGTCCGGCAAGTACACTGGAAGAAGCGAAGCAGGTAGGAAAAGATATTTTGGCTGCGTACAGGTCTTAACTCTGGAGGTACAAGATGGATCGAAGGGTGGAAGAAGAGCTGGTTCCAGGGGACTTCACAGGATTTGGGAAAAGAGTGCTGATCAGTATTGTAGATGTTCTGGTGCTTCTTCTTCCGGCCTATGTTGTGAATAAGTTCTTCGTCTGGGCGACAGAACATTATCATTCGGGGATACCATTGTTTATCCAGTTTGCGCTGCTGTGCGCATTTAATATTTATATGGTGGTCAAATATGGCGGGACGCCCGGAAAGCTGCTCCTGAAGGTCAGAATTATAAATGCGGACGGACAGCTGCCCTCGGTGAAGCAGGCATTGATCCGGGATAGCTTCTATATTCTGAACTCATTTTTGGCGGTCATTGCAAGCTTGAGTGCGTACAAAACCCTGTCGATTTCCACTCATGCCGGGGAATGGCTTCCGCTTGTGATTGGTTTGAATGCATTTTTTGGCTTTGTGATTATAGTGGACTGCCTATGCGTCGCATTCATCAAGAATAACCGGGCCATACATGATCTGATGGCGGGAACGTACGTGGTTGATAAGTCGGCGATGGATAGTCTTAAGCCAGACAAGATAAGTTGATATGTTCCAAAAGGGATAGAACCGGCAGTTCGCTGCTGAGTTCTATCCCTTTACTGTTTAATCCAATTGCAGCTAGTGTTGCGGAAGAATTCAAAAAATAAAATAAATATTCGTTATTATCATTTTTTAATATAAAAATTAGAGGATTTGTACCACCTGCTGTCGAATTATGGAACCCATAATGCTTATATGCCCATTCATCTTAGAACTAATAAATTATTGGAGGCAGCGATTATGAAAATAAGGACCAAAAGGTCGAGTTATTCACTATTTGGTGTGTTTTTGCTTGGAATGGCAGTGTTCTTCTGCTTACGCCCGGTACATCTGTATGCTGCGGGTCCGGCGCCGGACAGTTTCACAACCTCCAGCTATACGAACTTGCCCTCAAATGCAATGACTGGTATAGCCTACGGCAACAATGTGTATATCGCAGTCGGCTACTACGGGGCCATTATCAAATCGGCTGATGCGGAAACCTGGGTGAATGTGAAAACCAAAGCTGACATTAACTATGCAGGAGTGGCGGCTCCCGATTCTTTTACTTTTAACGGGGCAGCTTATGGAAACGGTTTATTTGTTGTTACGGGAAGTGAAGGGGTTATTCTGACCTCGCCGGACGGCAACAACTGGACCCAGCGCACCTCCAATGTCACATTTGGCATTTCGGGTGTTGAATTTCTCACTTTTAATGGGAACAGTGCTTTCTACGCTACAACACAAGGGAAGCTGCTGACCTCAACAGACGGGATCAGTTGGACCGCTCTCGTTCCTACAGGGCTTGACCCCACGGCATACGTAACCAGAGTGACTGTAGGGAATAGCGGCACCAAATTGGCTATAGGGGCATCAAACGGAAAAATCTACTCTACGATTAATGGCTCCACCTGGACCTGGACGCAGCCCTCTACCGCGGCAGGACCATCCACCGGTACCAACATGCTGTCCTGGATGAACGGCCGTTACTATATTTCAGATCCTAGTGCTTATCTCTGGACCTCTACGGATCTCTCCACGTATACGCTGATGGGACTTCCTTTTAAGCAGAATGCCTCACAATACAATAATCAGATGTTTAACGGGTTTTATGATGGTACGAAGGTCTACTTGTTCGGTTATGAATCTCCAAACTATGGAGCAGTGTACACATCGGCGAACGGAACCACATGGACCATGCAGCCGTTCAAAAATTATTTTGTTACGCAGAACCCGCGTTTTCTGAACGGGAAATATTTTCGCTTGGGCAATGAAGGAATGATGGTTTCCTCAGATGGGGTGGATTGGCGCTATAAATGGGGAGGCGCTTTTACTGAGATTGTTCATGGCAGCGGATCACAGTATATTGCTGTTGGGAGAATGGGCGGCGACGGGGCGATCTGGAACTCGGCTGACCTTGCGAACTGGAACCAGGTAACACTGTCCTCAAGAGTGGCCGGATTCTCGGCGGCGGCATACGGTAATAACACCTATGTGGCGATTGGCGAGGCCAATCAGACAAGCACTACGCTGGCTACCTCGACGGACGGATCTGCCTGGACGCTGCAAAGCAGCTTGAATGATTCGACAGCTATAACGGACATTGCTTTTGGAAATGGGAAATTCGTTGCGGTCGGTTCAAGTGCGGGAGCTCCCAAAATAAAAACGTCGGCGGACGGTATCACCTGGCATGAGCCTACCCTGCCTGCGCAATCGATAGATGCGGTGTATTCCATTGCATACACGAATAATCAATTTATTGCTCTAGGGTACGGCTATGATAACCAAGGTAATATAGATGCATCCAGCATTTGGACTTCAGCGGATGGGGAGACTTGGACGAATCGTTCAGGAGCTTATCCTAACCAGACGGATGTCCTGAGTAATGTTCTGTATGACGGAAGCAAATATGTTCTGACTGGTTATAACTCTAGCACGTATGAGGTGTTCTCACGTACCAGTGATGATCTCACCTCATGGAGCTCACCAACAATGACGGGTTTGTCCACCTTTTACTCAACCTCAGCAATGATGGGGCAAAAGGGCAACAACCTCTACATGCTGGCTTATGGCAGTAACAATGTTCCGGTGGTATATTTCACGGATGATCACGGTTCGACCTGGCAGGATGCCGGTGTGGACTTGTCTTCCATTGATCCGAATGCAATCTATTCGCTGATGGAGGCGAATGGAAGAGTGGTTCTCTCCGGGAACTCACAGTTGGTTATGACGACAACGGGAACTATGGCGCAGGTAGGTGCTCCGACAGCAAGCCCAGTCGGAGGCGCAGTAGCGTCAGGAACGACAGTGGCGCTGAGCACCACAACCAGCGGTGCGGCGATCCACTACACACTGGACGGCAGCACGCCGACCAGTGCCAGCGCGGTATATAGCGGCGCGATCCCGGTGACGGGTGCGGTGACGATTAAGGCCATCGCCGTGAAATCGGGGATGACGGACAGTACGGTCATGAGCGAAGCGTATACGATCATGGCGCAAGCGGCTGCACCATCCGCGAATCCGGCGGGAGGGGCAGTAGTGTCAGGAACGACAGTGGCGCTGAGCACCACAACGAGTGGAGCGGCGATCCACTACACGCTGGACGGCAGCACGCCGACGAGCGGCAGCGCGGTATATAGCGGCGCGATCCCGGTGACGGGCGCGGTGACGATTAAGGCCATCGCCGTGAAATCGGGGATGACGGACAGTACGGTCATGAGCGAAGCGTATACGATCATGGCGCAAGCGGCTGCACCATCCGCCAATCCGGCGGGAGGCGCAGTAGCGTCAGGAACGACAGTGGCGCTGAGCACCGCCACCAGCGGAGCAGCGATCCACTACACGCTGGACGGCAGTACGCCAACCAGTGCCAGCGCGGTATATAGCGGCGCGATCCCGGTGACGGGTGCGGTGACGATTAAGGCCATCGCCGTGAAGGCGGGGATGACGGACAGTACGGTCATGAGCGAAGCGTATACGATCATGGCGCAAGCGGCTGCACCATCCGCCAATCCGGCGGGAGGCGCAGTAGCGTCAGGGACGACAGTGGCGCTGAGTACCACGACCAGCGGTGCGGCGATCCACTATACACTGGACGGCAGTACGCCAACCAGTGCCAGCGCGGTATATAGCGGCGCAATCCCGGTGACGGGTGCGGTGACGATTAAGGCCATCGCCGTGAAAGCGGGGATGACAGACAGTACGGTCATGAGCGAAGCGTATACGATTATGGCACAAGCGGTTGCACCATCCGCCAATCCGGCGGGAGGGGCAGTAGCGTCAGGAACGACAGTGGCGCTGAGCACCACAACGAGTGGAGCGGCAATCCACTACACGCTGGACGGCAGCACGCCGACGAGCGGCAGCGCGGTATATAGCGGCACGATCCCGGTGACGGGCGCGGTGACGATTAAGGCCATCGCCGTGAAATCGGGGATGACGGACAGTGCGGTCATGAGCGAAGCGTATACGATCATGGGGCAAGCGGCTGCACCATCCGCCAGTCCGGCGGGAGGCGCAGTAGCGTCAGGAACGACAGTGGCGCTGAGCACAACTACAAGTGGAGCAGCGATCCACTACACGCTGGACGGCAGCACGCCGACGAGCGGCAGCGCGGTATATAGCGGCGCGATCCCGGTGACGGGTGCGGTGACGATTAAGGCCATCGCCGTGAAGGCGGGGATGACGGACAGTACGGTCATGAGCGAAGCGTACACGATTATGGCACAAGCGGCTGCACCATCCGCCAGTCCGGCGGGAGGCGCAGTAGCGTCAGGAACGACAGTGGCGCTGAGCACCACAACGAGTGGAGCGGCGATCCACTACACGCTGGACGGCAGCACGCCGACGAGCGGCAGCGCGGTATATAGCGGCGCAATCCCGGTGACGGGTGCGGTGACGATTAAGGCCATCGCCGTGAAAGCGGGGATGACAGACAGTACGGTCATGAGCGAAGCGTATACGATTTCGGCAGCACCGAATAGCATGATTAGTCCGGTCAGTGCCGCTTTTGACAAAAAACAGACCCAACAGGCCGATCTGGCCGTTGAACTGACTCTGAATGGCAATACGTTCACCGGAATCTCCAACGGGATAGCCAATCTTACTTTGGGAACGGATTACAGACTATCCGGCACTACGGTAACGATTGCCAAGGAATACCTTGCTGCTATGGCTACAGGAACAACGAACTTAACCTTCAGATTTAGCGCAGGCGCAGTTCAGAATTTAGAAATTACAGTAACCGATACAACGGTGCCTGTTCCCGGTGTACCTTTACTGCAATCCGCAGTTTTCGGCAATGCTCAGGTCCAATTGATCTGGACGCCGGTAGAGGGTGCAACAGGGTACAAGATTTTCCGGAGACTGGCTGATTCGGCATATGGCAGTGAGGTCGGTACCGTCAGCGGTTCAGTCTACAGCTATAATGCGGTGAATCTATTAAATGGAACGACCTATTATTTTGTGGTCAAAGCAACCAATGCGGAAGGAGACAGTGCAGCCTCCAACGAACGGAGCGCCACTCCAAAGACCGTTCCGGGAGCTCCGGACAAGGTAACAGCGGTTTCCGGTAATGGTCAAGCGGTCATTTCCTTCACGGCTCCTGAGACAAACGGAGGCAGCCCGATTACAGGGTATGAGATTACCTCCTCGCCGGGGAATATTGTAGCTAATGGAACTGCAAGTCCCATTACAGTCACAGGACTCACTAATGGAACGACTTATACTTTTACGGTAAAAGCGGTCAATAGCGCAGGCAGCAGCACGGCCTCAGCCTTATCGAATGCCGTAACGCCAATTGCTCCATCCAGCGGAGGGGGAGACCCTTCTCCTGCAGTACCAACACCAACACCAACACCAACAACGACACCAGCTCCCACCGGTTTTGACATTCTTGTAAATGGCAAGGTGGAGAGCGCCGGAGCAGTATCCACTGCCACGGTAAATGGACAGACGGCGGTGACCGTAGCCATTGATCAGGTCAAGCTGGAAGAGAAACTCGCGGTGGAAGGGCAGGGTGCTGTAATTACAATTCCGGTAAGCCAGAAATCGGATATTGTTATTGGCGAGTTGAATGGTCAAATGATTAAGAACATGGAGAATAAGCAGGCAGTATTAGAGTTGAAGAGTGGAGCGGCAACCTATACCCTGCCTGCACGGCAAATCAATATTGATTCGATCTCAAGTCAGCTCGGAACCACAGTTGCTCTTGACGATATTAAAATCAAAATTGAAATTGCTACTCCTGCAGCAGATACATTAAGAATAGTGGGGAATTCGGCTGTTCAAGGTGGATTCACGTTAGTTGCACCTCCGCTCAATTTTGTGGTGCGGGCAGAGTATGACGGGAAAACCATTGAAATCTCCAAATTTAACGCCTACGTAGAACGGGAGATGGCTCTTCCAGAGGGTGTGGATCCGAAGAAGATTACAACTGCCATCGTGGTTGAGCCGGATGGATCGGTGAGACACGTACCTACTAAGGTGACTACAATTGACCAAAAATATTTTGCCAAGGTGAACAGCTTAACTAACAGCACCTACTCCATTATTTGGAATCCGCTAGAATTCAAGGATATGGCCGGACACTGGGCTAAAGATATCGTCAATAACATGGGCTCACGGAAGATCATTGACGGTACAGGAGAGGGGATATTTACTCCCGATGCGGATATCACACGCGCTGAATTCGCTGCAATCATCGTACGTGGACTTGGACTGAAGCTGGAGAACAGCACAGTTCCATTTACGGATATAAAGGCAGGGGCTTGGTACAACAGCGCGGTTCAAACCGCCTATGCATACAATCTGATCACTGGCTTCGAAGACGGCAGCTTCCGTCCGGCAGACAAGATCAACCGGGAGCAGGCGATGACTATCATAGCTAAGGCGATGAAGATCACCGCATTGAAAGACAAGCTTCCGGCTCAAGCCGCAACTAAGCTGTTAAGCCCGTTCAAGGATGCCGGCATTGTCTCGCAGTGGGCAGTGAACAGTGCTGCGGATAGTATTCAGGCAGGTATCGTCTCCGGACGCAGTGCCACCCAGTTGTCTCCTCAGGCATATGTTACAAGAGCCGAGGTTGCTGCTATGATCCAAAGATTGCTGCAGAAGTCCAATTTGATCTAGATAAAGTCAACTTGCGCCTCCCGGGCTGCCTACAGCAGCCGGGGGGGCGCTTTTTTTTCGTGAATATATGTTTCTCGCTATAAATCAAGGACGGCGAAGCTATTTCCACTGGATTATCCGGCCATGTCCACTGCTGCAACCTTTACGGATTGTCACCCGTCTGAATGAACAGATTGATCTCAGAAAGAATAGACAACCCAAGGAGATGACACTGCATGAATACTTCATTCAGAGCAACAGCCGGAATCCTAATACTTGCTGGTATATTGGGGCTTTCCGCCTGCAGCTCTTCCAATAATGACGCAGCTAATGCTACCCCGGAAGCTGCACCTACAGCGGAAGCTACGGCAATTTCACAACCGGAGGCAAGCAGTTCGCCTGCGCCTTCCGTAGAACCGTCGGAAGTACCGTCCGCCGCTTCGCCAAACGCTGCAGGCGGAGGCAGCGAATCGGCCTCTTCACCAGAGGATAGCAGCAAGCTGCTTGAAGAGCTTTTACAGCTGGCACAGCAAGGTAAAGTACCAGGTGTGGAATATGCTGCACACACCGGCTTGATGGATGAGGTAGAAGCGGCCTGGGGTCAGCCGGACACCAAAGAGTCGGCGGGTAAAGGCATCTATGCAACGTACAGTAAGAAGCATGTAGTCTTCGGCTTCAATAAGGGCAGCAAGATCTTTGACGTCCGTTCCAGTGCTGCCAATCTGCAGAAGCTGACCCTGAAGCAGATTGAATCGGTGCTTGGCACACCGGACCGCACCACGGTCAATGGCAGTGATACAATCTATATTTACCAGGCAGGCAAGAGATACGATCTCAAGTTCATCATTCCGGACGCTTCCAGCACGGTGGATCATATTTCTGTATTTTCTGAACAGGATTCGATTAACAATATGGCCGGATAAGCTATAATACCTCCATGGACTTATCCTTGGAAAAGAGGTTCGGCTATGCAACTTGAATTAGACGGGAGCGAATACACCGTCACAGCAGGCGGGGTTACGGTCACGCTGCTGCCCAAGGAATTCGCTCTTCTGCAATTTTTATACCGCAACCGTGGGCGTACGTTCAGTCGGGAGCAGCTGCTGGATCATGTATGGCCATTGGAGTACCCGGTAGAACGGACCGTGGATGACCATATCTACCGGCTGCGCAAAAAGCTGGCCGTCCTGAGAGGCCTGGGCATCCGCACTGTCCGGGGCTTCGGGTACAGTCTGACCCTCCCGGGATCTCCAGCCGGCGTAATCATCAACCCTACAACGAATGATGTAGAGCTGCGCGAAACTATGCACGGTGTATTCTCCAAGTTTCATGTATACGGCCAAGGCAAATCTATGCTGACATTGGCGCGGCAGCAGGACATTCTTGGGTTTGAGCTGGACCCGGAATATTCGATGGTCATTCACTTTGTACAGGGAGATTTGGATTGGCTGCTGCACACGGAAGAGGTTCCGCTCAAGAACCGGCTGTTTTATTTGCTGCTGTACCACTTTTTCTCTGGTGAGCCTAAGGAGAGACTAGCGTATTGCGAGCAGATCATTGAACGGCAGCTGCTGTACCCTGAATATCAGCTGGAGCTGGAAATTCTCACGATTCTGGACTTGTTCACTCTTGCGGGACAACCGGAGCGGGCCGTGGAGCGTTTGGAACGTTCATATCAGGTCATTGCTGAGCTTGGTTATGAAAATTTCATTCCCGTGACCATGATTACAGAGCTGTTTGTGCATCTTGTGGCGGGAACCGGGGATGACGAGCTTAACCGGATGGACGAAGCGATTGGAGCTGTCCTTCAGGAGAAGCCTTTTCTACGGGAGATTGGTAGCTATAGAGTGGTAAAGGGACTTTGGAGCTTGCAGCTGGAACATTGGCAGGAGTCGGAGAATCTGCTGGATGAGGGCTTGCAGGTACTGGAGATGTCAGAATTCGTTCCGCTGAGGCTCTACGCGTTATACCGGATTGTCCATTTCTGCCGCATGTTCCCGCCCTCTAAAAAGCTGCAGCGTAAATATGAGGACTTGTTCGCGCTGGAGCTGGAGCAATCCGGGTTAAACCGGATGGAGAAGCCTTTGGAGCACCTGATGCAGCAATTGCTCAAATCCCTCTGATTATTCTCTGACAATTCCCCGTTACAGTTAGATCATGGATGATCCTGTTCCATGATTCTAAATGTAACCTGGAGGAATGACAGATGGAAACTTCCATGAAGCAGGGAAACAGCCTGCTGCACAACAAAGTATACATGCGCGTGTACAGTGCCTTTGCCACAGCAACCTTTGGTGACTGGTTCGATGCACTGGCGATTCAGGTCCTCGTCGGCTACCGGTGGCACGCAAGTCCCCTAATGCTGGCACTGATTCCGGTAGCCATGGCGCTGCCAAGCGTTCTGCTCGGCTCTGTGGCCGGGGTCGCTGCCGACCGCCTGAACAAGCTGAAGCTGATGCGCATCTGCGATCTGCTTACCGCGATCCTGACCGTACTGGTGTTGTTCGCACCCGGTATGGTGTGGCTGCTGCCGCTGCTGGTGCTGCGATCTTCGATTTCCACGCTGAATGTTCCGGCTCAGCAGTCCATGACCCGCAGTATTGTCAGAGAGGATCAGCTGCTTCAAGCCACCTCGCTGAACGGTATTGTGAACCAGGGCTCCAAAATTGCCGGTCCCCTGCTTGGCGGTGTTGCGCTTACGCTGCTCAGTCCGCATTGGTGTATTTTGCTGAATGCGATATTTCGGGTAGGCTCCTATTTGCTGCTGCTCTCGGTCAAAAACATCCATACAGAAGTTGAACTTCCGGCTGTACCGACGCAAGAGGGGGAAATCCCCATGAGGATGATGTGGAAAGAGGGCTGGAGCTTTATGCTGCGCAGCCGCCTGCTGCTGCATACGATGTTATTTGGACTTGCCGGAGCTCTGGCGATTCAGATCATTGATTTCCAGTTCACCAGCCTGTTCCGGGTGATCTCACCGGTGAATGAATCCCTGCTGGGCTGGATGGTGGCCGCCTCCGGCGTAGGTGCCGTAGCTGTCATTCTGCTTCTGGGTAAGTTGAAACCGGGAACCCGTTATGGCCTGAGACTGGGAATGGGTTATGTGCTGATCGGCGGATCGGTTGGGGGTCTCGGACTACTTCAGCCGGGCGCTTCTGCGCTTTGGGTGTTGTTGTTCGGCTTCGTACTGGGGATTGGAAATGGAACCTTTTTCGTGACCTTCAATTACTGTCTGCAAAAAGAAACCCCACCCCACATGACCGGCCGTATCTTCGGCATTCAGAGCACCATCCTCGGTGTGGTGATGATTGCGGCCCCTCTGCTGGGAGGGCTTCTGGTCCAAATGGCCGGGCCTGGCCGGATCTTCTTGAATTTTGGCCTCGTTCAAGTGCTGCTAGGACTCGCAGGTATCCTCTTTGGACGGTTACTTTGGCCTGAGGTCAAGCCGGAGCGGGGACAGATAGCAGTGGAGCATCGTTCTTAATCTTCATTTACAGGAGGGTCCAATGACAACTTACATTTATATGGTCCGGCATGGAGATTCGCTCAAAACCTCGGGCGATGAAAGATCGCGCGTATTATCCCCTCAGGGTGAGAAGGATGCGCGAAGAGTAACGGAACGGTTGCTGAACGAAGGCATACATACGCTATACAGCAGTCCTTATGTCAGAGCAGTGGATACGATTGCCGGACTGGCTAAGGTACTGGGCCAAGAAGTTCATAGGATTGAGGATTTAAAAGAAAAAGGCTGGACGGATGACGACCGTACGCTGCAGGACCCGGAACTATATCCATATCTGGAGCGGATGTTCGCGGAGCCGGAATTTGTATTGGAGGGCGGCGGAGAGTCCAATCGGGTCTGTAAAGACCGGGCCGTGAAGGCGCTGAAGGCGATTATACGGAATCACCCGGACGAGCGGATTGTTATCGGTACTCACGGAATGGTAATGACGCTGATGATGAATGAGTTTGCCGAAGAATATGGGTTGGATTTTTTGATGCAGACCACCAAGCCGGATATTTACCGTATGGAAATTATGGACGGACTGCTGACTCATGTGGAGAGACTGCCGCTTAACGACTGAAGTGCAGATCCCCTGAATTTGTGAAGCAGTTCAACGAATATTAGCAGCGCTACAGCTGATAAAAGCGTGCCGTATTGGCGGTCAGCATCGCCTTCGCCTGATCGGCGGAATATCCATGCAGCGTTGCCCAGGCTGCTGCAACGTCATGAACCATTGCCGGATGGGTAGGATGTCCGGCAAAAGGGCCTTCGAACGGCCAAGGACCATCCGTCTCAGCCATGACCAGCCCAGGCGGATAGCGCCGTGCGAGTGCTTGAATCTCCGGCTCATATACAATATCCGGTGTGAAGGAGATGTGGTAGCCGCGTTCAATCATACGGAGCACCGCTTCTTCCGGACCTTTGAACCAATGGAAATGAGCTCTGGTGATGTTATGCTTCTCCAGCAGATCGCAAGCGGTCACGGCATCCTCATAGACGGCATGCAGGATCACCGGCTTATCCAGCCGGGCAGCCAGAGCAAGCAGCTTATCCAGAAGCTGCACGTAGGGCCCCGTTTCGAAAGCTTCACCGCGCTCCAGCGCTTCGGCTCTTGAATAGTAGGGAAGCCCGATCTCGCCTATAGCCACCATATCTTTCGCATGCTGACTAATCCACTTTATTAACGCTTCTAGCTCTTCTTCTGCCGGAACAGGCTGCTCGGGATGGAAACCGTAGGCCGGTTTTACCCGGCCCGGATACCGTGCAGCGATTTCCTGTGTGCGGATGCAGGAGTCCAGATTCATTGAGACGGCAACCAGCGAGTGGAGGTCATGCTCCGGAAGCCCATGCAGCATGGATTCCAGTTCTGAATCTGTATATTGCTCAAGGTGAATATGGGCATCAATCATTGGCTCACTGCTCCTTTTCCACATACTGCTTAGTAGTATTGTAGGGTTCAAACCGGATCGAGTCCAGGTTCAATCCTCCACTGCCTGCTTTGTAGTCCAGTAACAATGTCCCCAGACTCTCCTCAATTCCAGCATTTACACTGGTTTCTGCCTTCAGCTTTCCATTTGCCACTTGATAATGAGTAACTGCCCCGATCCCAACCTGTGTGCCAAAATGGTTCAGACCGCCATCTCCGGCACGGCCGGGAAGCCTCAAGGTCACCTTCGATGGAGCAGAGCCGGCAAGCTCAAGCCGGACCACAACGTCGACATTGTCGAGCGAGATCTTGGAGGTGACAGCTGCCGAGGCCACCTTTTCTGCTGCCGGAACCGCAAGCTCCTTCCAATCTTCCGGCTTGACCACATGGACCTCCTCCAATGAAATGCCTGTGCCTGTACCAAGGCTGAATACCGCTGTAGCTTCCGGCTTCCCGTCGTTATCTACATCGGCATAGTAAAGCACCGGAGGGTAAGACCCAAGCCGGGGAGCTTCCCATTTGAAACTGTGCTTTCTGCCGTTCACTTCGAGGATGAACCCTTTATAGGTACTGCCGTCCTTCCGGGCCGCATACAGCTTGACCTTGCCGGAGGTGCCAGCTGCGACCGCCAATGGTTCAGCGGGAACCCGCACGGATGTACTGACATCTCCAGACGTAATGGATACTGCCCTACCAGAAGCTGTTAGCTTGGCTTCGGCCCCAGTTAATGAAGACACCGTACCGGCCGAAATATACACATGTCCCTCCTTCAGAAGGACAGGCCCTTCAAGGCTGTCTTCATAACCGCCGTCAGTCTGCGTATATTGAACCTGCATGGCTGAACGACCGGGTGAAAGAATCGTACGGGAGCTGTTATCGGTTAGAGTGAGCTTTTTACGTGTATTATCCCATTTCAATTCAACCGGATAATATTCCAGCAGCACTCTTGCGGGAACATACAGGATCTCCCCGGAATGAAAAGGATGAAGCTTGGGCAGAACAGGCTGGCCATCTACAGTCAGTGTGAGTGGTGCGGCGGCGGATATCGAATCTATAGTAGGAGCTGCCGCACATCCGGCAATTAGCAGGGCGAGGGCGGAAGCGGTCAGTATTTTTTTCACAGAATAACCTCCAGAGTCTAAAAGTTCCAATCTGTTCAATTATACTGTAAATGATCTGCCCGGGGGCCACGATCCGTTAACAATAAGAAGTCAGGACTGTTACGTTTGGGCAGAATGTAGGAAATCCCGGCTACCATTCGGGCGGAAAGCTGCGGCAGATTTCAATGAATTGCCCCAGAGCTGCGGGTACGGATTCGTTGCTTCGGGTACAGATGGCAATGTGATTGCTTAGCTGAATACCCTGCACCCGCACGCGGCACAGCTGCTTTCGTTCCACATATTCCCGGATAGCCAATGCGGAGATGAAGTTAGCCCCATATCCCGCCATAACCGAACGGATCACTTCACCCAGACCACTGAATTGCAGACTGACCTGAGGCGGTTTGAGGCCATAGGTTGTGCATAACGAAACCAGACGTTCCCTTGTCGAGCTGCCTTCCTCACGCATAATAAACGGCTCCATCATCATCTCCTGCAATGACACTGTATGGTCTGCATAAGGATGGGAAGGAGATACCACAAACCACAGCTCATCCTCAAAAAGCTCCAGCCAGTCGATATCCTGCGGTTTGTCCTGCGCTCCCCCTCCATAGAATGCCACATCGGCTTCATGGTGCTTCAATTGTTCAAAAGCCTGCTGGGAATTGGTTGTTGTAATCACCATTTCAATCTCAGGATGTCCGGCCTTGAACCTCGCGGCCCAGCCTGGGATGAGGAAGTTAGCCGGCAGATAAGTAGCCGCAATACGGAGCTTTCCTTTTCTGCCCTGGCGGAAATCCTCCACAAATTGATCAATTTTCTCCTCATAGGTGAAGAGGTTACCCGCCTGCTTCGCCAGCTCAACTCCAAAGGGAGTGAGGGAAATCCCGCGTCCGCTGGGATTGAACAAGGTCAGCCCCAGGTCCTTCTCGAACTTCTTGATCTGGCTGGTTACGGCAGGCTGGCTGATGTTGAGCCGGGTTGCCGCCTTTGTGACGCTTCCTGTCTCAGCAACATAATAAAACAGCCTAAGCGCGTGGATGTTCACAAGTTACGCCTCCTTATATAACTAAAATGTATACAATGTCTAAAAACATATATTAGTATTATGAATAATTTTAAACTATATTTGAGATAGATCCAATACAGAGCTTAGCGTATGCTTCTGATGCGAGTTTTGTAAGGAGCTGGATCAGGAAGCAGTGCTTACAAAAACTTTTAGGAGTGAATCATATGGGAGAATTGAACACATGGAGCAAGGTCGATGGGTATTTCAACAGTAAGCTGCTGGCAGCCGATCCGGTCCTGGAGGCTGTGCTGGATGCGAACGCAGGCGCAGGACTGCCGGGGATTGATGTTGCGCCGAATCAGGGGAAGCTTCTGTATCTGCTGGCTAAGATGAAAGGTGCGGTGAATATTCTGGAGATCGGTACGCTAGGCGGCTATAGCACCATTTGGCTGGCCCGGGCATTGCCGGAAGAGGGGAGACTGGTCTCACTGGAATATGAACATATACATGTCTTGGTGGCGGAGGACAATCTAAGAATGGCAGGGTTAGACGGTAAGGTCGAAGTAATAGAAGGTGCGGCTCTGGATACTCTGGCGACACTTGAAGCCCGGGGAGTTGCACCCTTTGACTTCATTTTTATTGATGCCGACAAGCCGAACAATCCGCATTACCTGAAGTGGGCACTGAAGCTGGCCCGTCCAGGAGCGGTGATTGTGGCCGACAATGTGGTCCGTGAGGGGGAAGTGGTTAAGGCGGACAGCAAGGATGAACGGGTGCAGGGCATTCGTCAATTTGTGGACCTGCTGGCTGCCGAGCCCCGAATCGAGGCAACTGCACTACAGACGGTGGGCAGCAAAGGATACGATGGATTCGTGCTTGGTATGGTTACAGCATAACAAAACCCCGCAAAGCAGGACGCATAGGCTGTCCATGTTTGCGGGGTTTTGTTGTGAAAGTTACTCATTTATACGGGGCGATTCATCGCCTGAGCAGATGCTGCAGGCTGAAGAGTGCTGCCGTTATCTTTCTTGTGGAACAGGCTGCGAATATAAGCCAATACCCAGCGATCCAGACCAATCTTACCGGCATTGGCTGCCGAGACAATGATAATAGCTTCCATAAGCAGCAGCTGCACGTTGGTGCTAACCGTACCCGAGAGTAGGTAGGACGCATTCATGACAAGTCCCATCAATGCGGCGAAGGTAGTGAATGTACCTAGGATCAGTCCGAGCCCAACCAGGAATTCCCCTGCAGGAATGAGAACATTGAAGAAACTTACGTTCGGAAGCGCAGCATGCTGGAGGAAACTTCCCCACCAAGCCTGTACGGAAGCATCTTCACCAACACTCTTCGCAATCGCCCCTTTAAGGAAGCCAGCAGCATCGAATCCTCCGGTCAGTTTGTGCCAGCCCGCCTCAATCCACTGGTACCCTACGTAAATACGTACTATTGTGAGCAGCACCATTGCTGCTTTGTTGTTTCGAAACCAGTTGTTGAACATAATCTCCACTCCTTAAAGTTTTGTTAGCATGCCTACTATGAACACTCTTCGTACAAAACTTACTTCGGAAGCATAAGCCAAGTTTTGTTAGCATGCCTACTATGAACACTCTTCGTACAAAACTCACTTCGGAAGCATAAGCCAAGTTTTGTTAGCATGCCTGCTATGAATACTCTTCGTATAAAACTCACTTCGGAAGCCTATCCGAAGTTTTCTTAGCGTCTCTGCCTATCCTTTGTTTCTTCTTTATCTGTGGTATCGGATGATCATCTTCGATGCCTTTATATTAAGTGATTATTTTCACATGAGGTGTGATAAATATCACAAAAATCGAATATATTTTTATATCAAACTAAATTTTGATGTATTATTCATAAAATTTTCACTTCTCGGATTGAAGTACTTGTTGTGCCGGATACAGGAGGGGCTTGACACTCTTTTTGCATAAATTTAACATGGAAGAATGAATGAGAATAATATCTTGGCGGCCATCGGCCGAATTCACCGGCGCGGGAATAAGTTCATTGAACGGGAGCTCAAAAAACATAATATTCATGGAATTGCCCCTTCACACGGGGACATTTTGTTTCAGCTGTTTGCCCGGGAAGACATCACGATGAACCAGTTATCCTGCTCAATCGACAAGGACAAGTCAACGATAACGGCATTGGTAGACAAATTAGTACGGTTTGATTATGTGAAACGGGAACAAGACCCGTTGGATGGACGGATACACCGACTGTCGCTTACACCTAAAGGCCGGGAGCTCCAGCCCATCTTTGAAGAAGTATCAGAAAGGCTTCTGGATGCAGTCTATGCGGAGTTTGTACCGGAGGAGAAACAGCAGCTGCTTGCTTTACTGGAGAAGATTAAGCTGTGAAACTTCCAGATTGAGCACCAATAAATAGGCATACACGAGAGCAGTCGGGCCTTCCATTTATGGAGGGCCCTGTTTGTTTCCAGATGTGGTCCCGTATAATGAATCCTAAAAATAAATCGAACGATCTGAGCGTTTCCTTCCAATACATAGTGTAAGCCTGAAGGAGGGGAAGACAGATGGAAGAGCAAACCGAATACTCGCAGCTCATAGCGCGCACGCTGGCCGGCAGCCGTGAAGCCTATGGGGAGTTGTATGAAGCGACTGTTCGCGATGTCTACCGGACCGTGCGTTTCCTCATTACCGAGCCTTCCGATGCGGACGATGTGGTGCAGGATATCTATCTCGAGCTGCACCGCTCGCTGGAGCATTATGATGGGACCCGGGCTTTGAGGCCTTGGCTGATGGGACTGGTGATGCGGCAGGTTCAAGCTTACCGGAGGAAAGGCTGGAGACAGCTCCGGATCACAAAGAAAGCGGAGCACACTGGCCCGTTCCTGGATGCGGATTTTGCCGGTGAAGTCATAGACAGGCTATCCAGCCGTACGCTCATGGATAAGGTGAATAGCCTGCCATTCAAGCTGAGGCAGGTCATTGTTCTGCACTATTTGCAGGAATATTCCCAGGAAGAGGCTGCCGCAATTCTCGGCATTCCGCTGGGAACGGTCAAATCCCGCATTCATGCTGCGCTGCAGAAGCTGCGCCGGAAACCAAAGGCTGACACCATTAGAATAGGGAAGGTGGAGGATCTGCATGAGTCTTGAAGAGAACCTGCGGCGGACGCTGCAAGCAGAAACTGAGGACTGGAGCGCCCCACCGGAACTGAAGGGGAGGATCCTGAATGGGATTTCACCCGGACAAGGGGGCAGACGCATGAAAAAATGGCTCGTAGCTACGATAATAGCGGCATCACTGATCCTCCCGACTGGAGTCTATGCCGGATACAATTATTTGGCTGATTCTATGTACGGCTCGCAGGATCATTTTATTCAAATGGGCGGCACCCTTGAGCAGTATGACCAGCTTGAAGCCAAGCTCCAGCAGGCGAAGCAGAACCTGAGTAAGGAGGATTTCAACAGTCTGACCGCGTTGCTGCATGAGATTGGCGGCTTCAATCTGCAGATTGCCGATACGGCAGGAGTACTTCATCCCGAGAAGCTGAGTGCTGCGGATCAGGAGCGGTATCACAAGCTGGCGGCAGAGCTTGAGCCCTATTTCAGCAAATTGGTGAATACCGGGGCACCGCAGCAACCGCTGAAGCAGATGGACTCCGATACGTTCTGGGAACAGCAGCTTGCCAAGGCGAAGCAGACCTTCAGCGGTAAAGAGCTGGCCAAGTTCCAGCAATTAATCAGTGAATTTAATCTCCTTAATGCCAAAGCAACGGACCCGGATGGCAGTACTCATCCGGAACGGTTTACCCAGGCTGACCTGAACAGTCAGTCCCGGTTGACCGAAGAGCTGAACCCTTATCTGAAGAAGCTGGGTATCATGATCAAGCCAATCCAGTAATAGGCTTAAGGCTGCTCTGGATAGAGGCGGCACCCTCGCCTCAAATCCATAACACAGCAAAAACCGCCGGAAGGTATAACCTTTCATTCCGGCGGTTTTTTATTAAATGCTGCATTTTACCTTACATCCTATTATTTCACATAACCCTCTAAAATACCTAAGGGAGGTTATGTATATGAAGAAGCTGGAAGCCATTCAGCGGCGCATCGAAACGGAGCGCAGGAAGCTGAATGCGATCGAAACAACCTATGGACTGCTGCATCCGAAAGTCATCAAGCAATCCATGAAGCTGGATGAATTAATTAATGAATATACAAAAGAAGAATCGCTACGCGCGAATTCCTTCGAAAGCTAACGCCAACAGCTTTTCTACAAAATCCCCATTCAGCGTGTCCCCTGTGATCAGCAGCCGGTAGAATATCGGTCCATACATAAGATCTATACTGCAATTCACATCCAGATCCTTTTTAAGTTCACCCCGGGCTACTCCGCGCTCCAGCAGCTCCCTGGCTTCCTGGCGGCGTGGTGCAAAGAATCTGGTTCGGTTAGCCTCAGCCAGGCCTGCATCGAATTGTCCCTCTCCAATCAGCTCGGTAATAACCTTTCCTTCACGGCTGCATAGAAAAACAGCCAGATTCGTCGCATGAATTCGGATATCCTCCTGTACAGAACCCGTGTCCGGCACGGGAAGCCTGGCAGATGCCGCAGACAGGTATCCATCAAGCACCACGGCCGCTTTATTAGGCCACCATTTATAGATCGTCGCTTTGCTGACTTTCGCCCGTTCCGCAATCTTCTCAACGGTTACCGCGCCAAAACCCGCCTCCAGCAGTAAATCATAAGATGCGGCAAGAATGGAAGCCTCAGCCTCGTTGTTGCGTGGCCGTCCTCTTTTTTTATCCATAATCCAATCCTCCTGATTCAAAATACCCTAAGTCCTATTCCGGTTCACTTGAGAAACTATACGTTCATTATACAAAAGTACACATGAAGTTAGCCAGCCCGACTAAGGATAAGTCGAATGAATAAGTTTGTCAGGCAGAACTTCAAATTGCCTATTTACAAAACTGTGCGTTCAGTATATCATAAAAACATAATTAATGAACTATACGTTTAGTATTTAAATGGAGGGTGGTATTCATATGAACCAGGTAAAGCAGGCAACTGAAGCGACAAACGTGAAACATGCACAAGAAAGACAGGGAAGTAATGCAGTCCCCGGTTGGATCACTTTTCTGCTGGCGGCATCCTGCGGCCTGATTGTGGCCAATCTGTATTATGCCCAAACGCTGGTCGGACCGATCAGCGAAGCTACTCATCTCTCAACAGGAGCTGCGGGTCTGATTGTGACACTAACCCAGATTGGTTATGTTATTGGTCTGCTGTTCGTAGTGCCTCTTAGTGATATTATTGAAAACCGCCGTCTTACCGTGATCTCCCTTACCGTAGTAGTGGTTGCTCTGGTTACGGCCGCCTTCGCTCCGAATGCATCATTGTTTCTGGGCGCCTCACTGTTTATTGGCCTCGGCTCGGTAGCTGCTCAAATTCTGGTACCGTATGCTTCCTATCTGGCAACTGAAGAACACCGCGGCCGGGTAGTGGGAAATGTGATGAGTGGTCTGCTGCTGGGCATTATGTTTGCCCGTCCGCTGGCCAGCTTCATCTCCGGCCTCTGGGGTTGGCATGCGATCTTTGCCATATCTGCTGTAGTGATTGCTCTATTGACGATTCTGTTATCCCGTGTTCTTCCAGAGCGCCAGCCTGTACCTTCAATGAACTACGGCGGACTGATCCGTTCCCTGGGTACGCTTCTGAAGAATACACCTGTGCTGCGGCGCCGGGCGATGTATCAAGCCAGTCTTTTCGGAACCTTCAGCCTCTTCTGGACAACCGTTTCCCTGCGGCTGGCTGATACCTATCACCTGACTCAGCAAGGGATCGCTTTGTTTGCTCTGGCGGGTGTGGCGGGTGCGGTTGCTGCTCCAATTGCAGGAAGATGGGCGGACCGGGGGTGGACAAAGCCGTTGACGGGTCTTGCGTTTGGACTTGCGGCTGCTGCTTTTCTGCTTGCTTATCTGTTTCAGGGTGATTCCAAAGTAACGCTGGGACTGCTGGTGGCCGGGGCTATTATATTGGATATGGGGGTATCGGGGAATCTAGTGCTTGGGCAGCGGGCCATTTATTCCCTTGGCAGCGAAGCGAGAGGACGCTTGAACGGATTGTTTATGGCGATTTTCTTCATAGGCGGAGCTATTGGCTCCTCGCTCGGGGGCTGGTCCTATGCCTATGGCGGCTGGGGATTAACTACACTGATCGGGCTGGCGCTGCCGGTTCTGGCCTTCTTATACTACTTGACGGAGAAAAAACAAGCATAAGGTAACAAGGACAATACATGTGTTGTTAAACAGGACTGCTCTCTAAGCTGGATCTAGCCAGTATCAGAGATCGGTCTCTTTTTTATGTAAAACTCAAGATTGTTCTTATAGCAGTGCCTCTTTCAGGGCTTATTCAAAAAATGAATGGCTTATCCGATATATAAAAATGGAAGAGATAAAAAACTACAAAATGTCTAAAAATTTATCAGGTTTCGACAAAAAAGGGCGGGGTTTTATTGAAAAAAGAGAGGTTTCGCACGGTTTTATGGGTATTAACTAGTCTATTAGTACTATCTGCACTAACAGGCTGCACGGGTTCTGCTACAGAAACTAAAGAGAAAACAGCAGATCAGAAAGTGACTTTGAAGTATATCTGGTGGGGGAAGCAGCAGCGGAAAGAGGATACCCTCAAGGTAGCGGAACTGTACATGAAGAGTCATCCCAACGTCAAGATCATTACCGAGGATTATTCGGGAGCCGATGATGTAGCTGCTCAATTGGCTGTAGAAACGGCTGACCAGGATACCGCAGATATCATTCAGGGAGATTATGAATTTATTTTCAACTATATTAACCGGGATTTGGTAGAGCCGCTTAATCCGTATATCAAGAATAAAATATTATCGACATCGGATATTTCAGCTGATGCCCTGGCTCCAGGGATGAAGAATAAGGAACTATATGCAGTCAATATTGCAATGAACTCAGAAGCGGTATTGTATGACCCCGAACTTTTTGAGAAAGCAGGGATCACAGTACCAACAGAGGACTACACGATTGATGACCTCCATGCAACGCTCGTGCAGTTGAAACAATCCATAACCACCCCGGATTTTTATCCTCTAGGCAACATGCTTAATGTCAACTATTATCTGAGAAGCCGGGGAGTCAAGATGTATAAAGCCGACGGAACAGGGCTTGGATATGATGACGATAAGATCCTGGCAGATTACTTTACCCTGTACAAAAAGTGGGTTGACGAAGGCTTGCTGAGCAAGGATTCATTGAAGGACTGGCCTATTGATGAGAATCATCCTTTAATAACCGGAAAGGCAGCCCTTTACTTTGGGTTCAGTAACCATACCACTGCACTAAGCAAAATCGCCGGCCATGCCATCCACCTGTTACCCTTTCCACAAATATCAAAAGAAGCAGAGGGCAGATTCATCAAACCTTCGATGTTCTTAATGGCCTCTTCCTATTCGAAACATCCGGAGGAAGCCGTCAAATTCATTGATTTCTTTGTAAATAATGTAGAAGCCAATAATATCCTCAAAGGAGAACGCGGAGTTCCGGTATCTAAAGTGATCTCTTCAGGACTATCCGCAAAGGTAGATGAAGCCGGAAAAGAGCAGTATAAGCTGCTTGAGTATCTGAAAACCCATTCCTCGCCGATCGATCCTCCTTCACCCGGAAATGCAGTGGTCTTGAAAAATGCGCTTCAATTAATACTGAGTCACGTTATTGACGGCACCACTACTCCTGAAAGCGGGGCTAAGGAATATCGGGTGCAGGCTGTTGACACTCTGCAGGGAACAAAGGAGGAGACAGCGAAATGAGCAGACTACTAGGCACGTTTACGATAAGAAAAAAGCTCTACAGCGGCTTTGGACTGGTTCTGATTCTCTTGCTGGTTGTATCTTTCAGCAGCTATGCCTATCTCTCGAAGGTGAATAGATCCTATACCCATCTGCTTACGAATAAATCTCAATCCGTTCAGTTGATCAAAGATATGAGAATCGCTGTGGAGGCGGAGAAATCCAGTCTTAACAGTTATCTCGTCAACGGGGACGAGAATAACATCACTATGTTCAACGATGCCCGTGCGAAGTTCGGTATCGTACTGGAAGAATTGAAGCTGTTAATTAATGATCGCGGTGACAAGCAGATTCTTGCCGGTCTTGATCTGCTGCAGGAACGTTACAGCATTACAGCAATGAAGGTCATAGACAGCAAAAAGCAAAATGATACGGAGACGTATTTGAAAATTCTGGAGTCACAGGGTCCTGTACTGAATAAATTCAGCAGCACTGCAGAACGATTGGTTAAACTGCAGGTGGATGATCTCACGGTAGAAGCCAATGATACGTTCGATGAAGTCTCCCGGATTAAGCTATTAGTGCTTACCCTGACTGGGGCTGCTCTGTTAATTGGAGCGATTGCCTCCATTCTGATCAGCAGAATGATATCGAACCCAATCCTCAGACTTCAGAAGATGGCGGTGCAGATTGCGGATGGTGATTTGAGAAATACGTCGGTTGATATTAAAAATAAAGATGAGATCGGTCAATTGTCGGTGGCCTTCAATAATATGGCTAATCATCTGCGGGTGCTGATTCAGGATGTGGGCTCGAATGCAGAACAGGTTGCGGCTTCATCCGAGGAGCTGACTGCCAGTGCTGAGCAGACCGGTCAGGCAACAGAGCATGTTGCCATGATTACAGAGCGGGTGGCTGAAGGTACACAGACACAGGTGAATAGCATTGAAGCCAGCGTTGTGCTCGTTCAGAAGATGGATGGAGAGGCTGCACAAATAGCAGAGCGTTCCGTCCACGTCAAAGAATCAGTGGATATGGCCTCCAGTTTGATTTCAGAAGGGATTCAGGCTGTTGAAACAGCGATCCGGCAAATGTCAGCGGTATCCGCGAATGTGGTTGATGTATCGAAGGTCGTAAGTTCCTTGGGCGAAAGCTCCAAAGAAATCGGAGATATTATTGCGATTATTACGGATATTGCCAACCAGACCAATCTACTGTCCCTGAACGCAGCAATCGAAGCGGCAAGAGCAGGGGAGCATGGCCGGGGCTTCGCAGTAGTGGCCAATGAAGTGCGCAAGCTCGCTGAGAAGACTGCTGAATCCGGTAAGCGGGTAACTGATGTTATTCGTTCCATACAACAGGAGACCAGCCAGACCATTGCGATGGTTGCACAGGGGGAAAAGGAAGCAGAGCTGGGGATTCATGCCGTCCGGACTGCCGGACAATCCTTCGCGGAAATTGAAGCTTCAATACAAGAAATCAACGATCAGATCAAGAATGTATCGGATTCTTCCCAAGGGATGTCACACGAAACCCACGAATTGGTCATAGCCTTTGAGCAGATTAACCAGATGACTGTATTATCTTCTGAGGGAGCGCATGACGTCTCAGCTTCTGCTCAGGAACAATTAGCCAGCGTAGAAGAAATTGCGGCGGCCTCCAGACTGCTCTCTGAGCTGGCCCAAGAACTGCAGGACAGTATATCAAAGTTCTCAGTATAGAGGGATCAAGACCTGCTAGGAGATGACTTCTGGATTGTCAGGAGTCATCTTTTTGTATTGCCGGGTGCCTGGACAATGGGACGAAAACCAACAAAATACCCACAAGAAGATCACCTTGTGAAAGGGTCCTTCTTGTGGGTCACTGATCTAGAACAACTCTGCTTACCCGCGTTTACTACACCCGGAATTTAGAGGCTGCTTCTGCCAGGTTCTTTGTGAGCTGATCAATCGTTCCCACCATCTCTGCCAGCTGTTCAACGGTATGGGATTGTTCCATCATAGTAGCTGTAACTTCTTCTACCGATGCCGACACTTCTTCTCCGGTAGCTGAGAGGCTTTGGGCTGAATCGAGAACATCATCCTTGTCCTTTTGCATTTGAGTCATTTCCTCAGCCATAGTTTTAATTTGAACCGTTATATCTGTGACTTTGTCCAGAATGGTCTGGAATGCTTTTTGGGTTTGCCCTACAAGCTCATCCTGTTCCGAGGAAATATTATTGATTTCAACCACGCTATGATTGTTTTCTGCTACGAAGGCAAGGTTTTGTTGGATGATCTCATAGATATCGTTCGATTGCTTCGAGCTCTGTTCAGCAAGCTTGCGGATCTCGGAAGCTACTACTGCAAAGCCTCTTCCGTGTTCTCCGGCCCTTGCGGCTTCAATCGATGCATTAAGCGCGAGCAGATTGGTTTGAGTGGCGATCTGGTTGATGGCTCCTGTAATATTGCTGATGCTGTTGGAGCTGTCCTGAAGCTTAACGGTGATGGCGGAGATTTTCTGGACCTCCTGCTCATTCTTGTCACTGATCCGGATCAGACCCTCAACAACCTGATTGCTGGTATGGAAGACTTCAACAATCTCTTCAGCTCTCTGTCTGACCGATTGCGCATTATCATTCATCGTAGCCACCTTCTTGCTGAATCCAGAGAACTTCTCAACGATATGTTCCGTGTCATTCGACTGAAGCTCCATGGCCTGAGCAATTCCCATTGAGGTTACAGAGGTTTCATTAATCGAACGTGCGGTCTGCTTGGAGGTCTCCTCCAGCTCATTGGTGCTTGTATTGAGTACTGCAATCGAATGGTTCATATCGGTGATGAGCTCTTTATTCTGCTGTACCATGACGTTGAAGCTGTCTGCCAAATCCTTGAACTCACTGTCATACCGGCCGTTAGCCGCCACGGTTAAATCGCCTGTAGCCAACTGTTTGAACAGCCTGGACAATGTGATAATGGGTTTGGTTATCCAGCGGGATAATACTAATCCGAAACCAATGGCAATGATCAGGGCCAAAACGGTTACGATCAACATTTTGAGGAACATATCACGTATAGGCTGTTGAATGTCGTTGAGGGGATCGGATACAGTAATCATCAGATCTGCCCCCGGTATTTTGCTCAATCGGATATAACTATCTTCCGTTTCGGTGGAAGTAGCCTTGATGTCTCCGACTGCCCGATCCTCCAGGAAGGCTTTGGTCCCGGGGTTATCGCCAATGCTTTGTCCGGTTTGGGAGGGGGTTTTTGAGTTGTAGAGGACAATTCCGCTCCGGCTTACAATCACTATAATCCCTTCGTCATTAATTCTGATTTTGCCTAATTTATCGGTGAAGAAGCTGCTGTCCACGGTCATGGCGAACACACCTAGCACCTTGCCGTCTAAGTCTTTGATGGGCTGGGCAAAAGCAATGATTAGTTTTTTAGTCTCTTTAGATGTAATTGCATCACTGATGAATGAGGCACCTTTTAGCGCTTGGGTAAAGTATTCCCGGTCTGATCTGGACTGGCTAATTGTGTCAGGTTTTGTTCCGGCAACAATCGTTCCCTTTGTATCCAGAACGAGCATCGCGTCAGTACTCTGTGTACCCTTCATACTATCCTGCAGTATTGTATTTGCTTTGTTAAAATAGGGGTTTTCCGATGAAAAGAACTTTTTGTCTGAGAGGGAGCCTTCTGCTCTAAGCTCCAATAATTCTTTAAAAGTATTATGAACAGAAATGACATAAGAAGTCTGCTCCTGCAACTGCATGGCCGTCCACAATCCCTCACCTATACGGTCGCCGTTTGCATTGATTTCATCCTTACTCTTCCGGAGCAGCAAATCCGATGAGAATAGATATACTGTTACCGAAGTCGCCAAGAGAACGATGGCCACCAGCAAGCTAATTAAGACGGGAAGCTTGACCTTCAAAGAAATGTTGCCTATTTTTTGATTTGCTTTTTTTATGGTTCCCATATGTTCATTCTCCTTTTTTTTAAAGTAACCTTTTAATGGCCACGTTACATTATCGGTTATAAAATTGTTTTAATTTAATGATAAAATTTGACATTCTCCCTTCTTGCGTTCTGGATAAATCACTGATTTCTGTAATCTAGTTATAACAAGCATTTGTGTAAAAAAAATGATAGAAATATAAGAATATTTGATTCTTCAGATTGAAGATAATATGAAACTGGCTCCGTGGTCTTCAGCGTAAGATATCTAATATTGCTATAGATTTTCATGTGCTATAATAATCAAAAATGCTATGTAGGAGCTGTTGCAGGCATGACAAACCAAAGTGAAACAGACATCGGACAATTGCTAGAATCTTTGAAAATATCATTACCGCTGGTGCAGCAACTATTTCCACTTGATGTAATGTTCGCCTTGGCGGATGTGGAGAAGTTTATCTTCTATCTTCCGGGGAAGGAACTGGATATCCGGATACAAGAAGGCACTCCGATTCCGCAAAGCGGGGGATTGCGGTTAGCGCTGGAGACAGGAGAAACGGCCAGTGCAAATATACCGAAGGAAGTCTATGGATGGCCCTTCAAATCCTCCTCCATCCCGATTAAGAACAAGAACGGGGCAGTCGTGGGTGTGTTCACGATAGGAATCAGCCTCACCAATCAGGAAACCTTGAGCTATGCGGCGAACTCACTGGCGGTAACCTCGGAACAGATCAGCTCCACTTCGGAAGAAATTGCAGGAACAGCCTCTGAACTGGCGAACACTGTAAGCGATTTAAAGGTGCTGGGCCAGAGGGTTGTAGAGGAGCTCCACAAGACAGATGAGATTCTGGATTTCATCCGTAAAGTGGCAGATAACTCCAACCTGCTGGGCCTTAATGCTGCAATTGAGGCTGCACATGCGGCTGAGCATGGGCGCGGATTCGGCATTGTCGCGCAGGAGATCCGGAAGATGTCCGTATCCAGCGCATCGTCTGCGAAGGATATCGCCGGCATCCTGCAGATGATCAAGAAGAACATTAACCAGATGGATGCAACACTAATGGATTGTATGGCTCAAAGCGAACGTCAGGCGGCAGCAACGGAGGAAATTACCGCATCCATGCAGCAAATGGCCGCATCCGCCGTGGAGATTGAGAAGATCGCGCGGCTGATCTGAGGAGAGTATTAGTTATGAAAAGGATTTCAAGTCTGCTAATTATGTTGATGTCTGTACTTCTATTGTTGAGTCCTATACCTGCTGCTGCAGAAACAGTGGATCCAAGTGCCGCTACGGAGCGGCACCTGGAGCAGCAAGACCCGATTAACTTCCCTGTTTCTACTTATGGATATAAGTACTTGGGAACGGCGAACGGACTCTTGTACTTCAAGGAGCCGCTTTTGAGCAAGAATCCTCGTAATGCGAAGGGGCAGATGCTTCAGGAATATGTCGTGACAATCAATCCCAAGACGAATAAGGTGGAGTGGGAGCTTCCGATTTATGGGGGATTCAAGTTTGGTGATCGTGCTTTTTTTGACAAGGCAGGTAATTTGTATAGTCTAGTTGGCGCGGGGCTGAAGCAATTCTCTAATGAAACGTTTCTCTATTCCATTAGTCCCAAGGGGACAATGAATTGGGAGGTTATCTTTCCCAGACCGCTTGAGATTGACAGTCTGATAAACAATAAATTGTATGTGCATGACAACTCCTCGGTCTACGCAGTGAATCTGAACGGTACAGTAGCCTGGAGTAAAAGTTTTGAAAGGGAAAAAATGCAGCCTTCCCATTATCTTAGCGGGGTTGCCTTGAATGAAGTGTTGACGCTCAAATATAACTCGCAGCATATCGAAGCATCTTTTGACGTCCTGGACTGGAATCTCAAGAAAAAAATAAGCTATCCGCTAAACGCGAACAGTACAGTAGAGCAAGCGCTCAAGCTTAACAATGATATATATATCCTCAAAATAAAGAAATCCGAGAGCACAATGCTGCTGGCCGCTATAGGAACAGACGGAAAAGTGAAATGGACAAAGGGAATTGATCCAACAACAAACAGACTCTATAACGTGGACGGCAAACTCTTATTCGCCAATAATAAAGGGTTTTATGTACTGAATGGCAACGGTGAACAACTGAATCATACCCCGCTTGCTCCCATACCTGTTAGAGCAATATCCTACAGATTACGGGTGGATGACAAGTACATCTCTATTACGGCCGATAGCAGAATTGAGACGAAAACTGCGCTGACCGTGCTGGACCGGAAAAGCTACAAAACGCTGTATTCGTTCGCTTACCCGCTCAAAGTTGGAGAACAGCCGGCGATCTATTTTGATGATATTTTGTTTACCCAGGGCAAATTTTTCACCGTCTATAACTATCAGCTCATACCTTTTCAATGATAATCAGTTCAGTCAGCCCGCGCCTAGCGCGGGCTTTTTGGCGCGGCCGGGCGGCCACCCGTGAATATCCTTTCTGCTTGTCATGCCCGTCTGCATATTGCAGGCAAGTCCCTCATAGACATGTACTAATCAATGCTATTCAAAACAGGTTAAGGGGATGATGTCATGCGCCGGATAACATGGGTACTCGCAATCATTATGAGCGTGACCCTGGTGCTTGCGGGGTGCGGGAAGAAGGATGCCGCTTCCGTGGTCAAGGATTTGAACAATGTGTCTGATAAATTGGAGAGCAAGCAGGGGGCTTACCAGGGTTCAGGCACGATGACGCTGTATACCGGCGAGCAGCCACAGGAGTATAAGGTGGAGGTCTGGTACAAGAATCCATCCTACTACCGGATCAGCCTGTCGAACGTCCAGAAGGATGTGACGCAAATCGTGCTGCGCAATGATGAGGGCGTATTCGTACTGACACCCAGCCTTGGCAAAAGCTTCCGCTTCCAGAGCGACTGGCCGGACAATCAGGGTCAGGTCTATCTGTATCAAACACTGGTCCGGGGAATTGTCTCCGATAACAACCGCCAGTTTGTAGAGGACGGAGACAACTACGTGTTCGAGGTAGCGGCCAATTATCAGAGCAGCGCACTGGTCCGCCAGAAGATCTGGCTAGCCAAGAAGACCTATGAGCCTAAGCAGGTGCAGGTCTCTGACTCCGAAGCCAAGGTTGTGGTGAATGTGAAGTTCGACAGCTTCAAGTTCGATCCGGAATTCACGAAGGATTCTTTTGATATGCAAAAGAATATGGCCACCGGCACAGCATCCGAAAGCACGCTGGCGGAAGTTGACGAGAACGGCAACCCGGTGACTGCACCGGAGAACAGTAAACCTTCAGAGCAGCCGGTAACCGCTGAGCTCGGTGATTTCGGAATCATTGAACCAGGCTATATTCCTGCCGGTGTGCAACTTAAGGACTCCAACAAAATTGAGGACAGCAAAGATCATTCTGTACTCATCCGTTATGACGGAACCTACCAGTATACGATTATGGAATCGCGTCCGCTGGATCGTGCCGTCTCGCTCGCTCCGGGTAGTGTGATTGATCTGGGCTTCACGGTAGGTCTCCTCAGTGGTGACGAACAGCAGACACTTACCTGGATGAGTGATGGTGTGGAGTACCGGATTACCAGCGCGAATCTCCCGGTTAACGAAATGATGCAAATCGCCGCTTCTATGGAGGAACAAACGGGTAAGTAAATATCAGTAGGCGGATACTGCGTATTGTGGGAGTCATTCCTCTACATGCAGTGTCCGTTTTTTTATCTTCTTGACGAGGACAGGCCCGGTGGCAGTTCTGCAAAAAGATAGTTCCTGCTTACATTGACAGCCGCCTTCCATTAGCATTACCATTGACAGTAAGACTTAAATCAATGAGATGCTGCAGGAGATGTTTTACTACAATGTTAGAAGGTGACCCTGAAGTGCAAGCAAGCTATCGACCTACAGTAGCCGAGATTAATCTCGATGATCTGCGTGCCAATTATGAGGCCTTCCGTAAGGTTCTTCCAGCGGAGACCAAATTCATGGGATGCGTCAAAGGTAATGCGTACGGCCATGGGGCTGTGGAAGTGGCCCGGGAGCTGGAACGGCTCGGAGCGGACTATGTAAGTGTAGCTTTTCTGGATGAGGCATTGGAGCTGCGTGAAGCGGGAATACTAATTCCTATTCTCGTACTCGGCTACACCTCACCGGAAGGGATAGCCGTTGCCTGGAAGAACCATGTAACCGTAACACTGTTCACACCGGAGGTGCTTGAGGCGGTAAGACAGCTTCCTGACATACCGGAGCACCGGCTGAAGGTGCATATCAAGATTGACAGCGGGATGGGAAGGCTGGGGCTTTTACCGGCTGACGCGCCTGATTTCATCACTGAAGTGCATTCTGTAGCGCAGGCGGAGCTGGAGGGAATGTTCACACATTTTGCCAAAGCAGACGAAGAAGACAAAAGCTATACACTGTTGCAGCACCGACGGTTCATGAGCGTGGCCGAAACGCTTCGGGACAGAAACATTCACATCCCGATCATACATACGGGCAATAGCGCTACGGCCATTGATACACCTCTTCTATCCCGAAACATGGTGCGTGTAGGCATAAGCTTGTACGGTCTCTATCCCTCCACAGAGGTGAACCACGAGCTTGTGGCTTTACACCCGGTAATGACGCTGAAAACGCAGGCGGTATATGTCAAAACGTTGCCGCCCGATTGGGGAATCAGCTACGGCACCCGGTATTTCACAGACAGCGAAGAGATCATTGCGACGCTTCCTGTGGGGTACGCTGACGGATATTCCCGCATGCTAACAGGCAAAGCGGAGGTGCTAATACGCGGACGCCGCGTTCCTGTCGTCGGAACGATCTGCATGGACCAGTGTATGGTAACGCTCAAATCTTTCGCTGAAGAAGCGGAACAAATCAAAGCTGGCGAAGAGGTTGTTCTCATCGGCCGCCAGGGCGCCGTGTCCATTACGGCGGATGAACTGGCACTCCATCTTGGAACGATTCACTACGAGGTAATCTGTATGCTGGCCCACCGGGTGCCGCGTGTATATGTACGCGAAGGCGCTGCTCCGAACCTGGTCAACCCCTTGCTGCAGACCTAATGTCATTGCCTTGTTACTCATGCAGGAACTGAATAGAAGGATTATGCCGTGTAGACTAGTATGACTTATGGTCTATACGAACCGCCAATTGTAGTTTATAATGGAATGCAGCATACTTGATATACTGGCGGCATATATTCCTTGTATAAAATTCCTTGTATATTGTAACACTGGAACACAAGGGCAGAAGGTTTGTGGGGGTGGAAGAGAAGGTGGCCAATTTACAGAACACCAAAAGAATCATGATCAGCTTGCCCGATCATCTCTTGCAGGAAGTGGATGGGATCGTCCAATTGGAGAACTCCAACCGGAGTGAATTGATCAGGCAGGCCATGAAGCTGTATCTAAGCGAACGGAGGAAACGGACCATACGCGATTCGATGCAGCGTGGCTATATGGAAATGGCTAAAATCAATTTGACCATGGCATGCGAGGCGTTTCTCGCGGAGGAAGATGCAGACAGTACTCTTGGCCGCTTAGTAAGCGGGGTGTAGATATTGATCGTTAAACGCGGCGACGTTTTTTTTGCCGATCTTTCGCCGGTGGTGGGTTCAGAACAAGGCGGAGTACGGCCCGTACTGATCATTCAGAACGATATTGGCAATCGTTTCAGCCCGACAGTCATTGTGGCAGCCATCACTGCCCAGATTCAGAAGGCTAAACTGCCGACGCATGTGGAAATTGATGCGGCTGCTCACGGCTTTGACCGGGATTCCGTCATATTGCTAGAGCAGGTTCGGACCATTGACAAACAACGCTTAACCGATAAGATCACCCACCTGGATGACGAAACGATGAAACTGGTGGACGATTCGCTGCAAATCAGCCTGGGACTGATTGATTTTTGAATCAGGCAGACTATAGATCGCACGGTAATGTATGGGAAGGCGCACCCGGGATAACCCGGGGCGTCTTTTTTGCTCTTATATGAACGTTATGCCGGGCAGGCGGTATCCATTTCACTTTGAGTAAACCCTGTGCTATAATTAGACCGTACGGTCGGTCTAGAAGGAGGTGGTCAGAATTAAAGGACGTTCTGACGGAGAAGAGACAAAGAAACGTATAGTGCAGAAGGCAGCACAGCTGTTTGTGCAAAAAGGCTACGGAGCGGTAACCATGAACGAGGTTTGTTCAGCGGCCAAGGTCAGCAAAGGAAGCCTGTATCATCATTTTCCCAGCAAGGATGAGCTGTTCCTGTACATTGTGGAAGATGATACAGAGCAATGGCTGCTCCAGTGGACACAGAAGAAGAGCAGCATCAGCGGTTTCGAAGAGCGGTTCTATGCCCTTGGCGAGCATTATGCGAATGATTACCAGAATCCGCTGATCCGGGCCCTTGAGGAATATGCCAGATCCCGGACCCTTCCTGACGAGGTTCAGGATCGTCTTGCACGGCTCTATGAGTCTGCCTCAGAAGCCTGCCGCAATCTTCTGCAAGAGGGGATGGACTCTGGATATCTGGTCAAAGGCGATCTGGACAATTATGTAATCATTGTGAGCGGACTACTAGAGGGTATCGGCCGAGTCAGCGAGATTATGACCGTTGTTCATGCGCCGAATGATATCATGAAGTATTACCGGGAAGCGATAGCACTGCTGCTACAGGGTATGCGTGTGCGGTAGGGGACGTGGCCTATTTCCTATATTACAAGATTAGAGGTAAATGTATCTTTGAAATCGCCGCGAACAGGCAATATGACGGATGAGTTACATCACCATGCGGTATTTACCTGTTGGGTGGTTTTCTTATAACGTGTAATTAGACCGGATGGTCGGTCTTGTACGAATGTTATTAATAACTAACGGGAACACCTTAAGATATGAATATTGTGTTCTGGGAATACGGAGGTTACTTCAAATGAAATTATTACTTAGAAACCGGGGCGCGATGCTGCTCCTGATGCTGAATATATTCCTGGCTTTTACAGGGATCGGACTGGTTGTTCCGATTATGCCCACGTACATGAATGAGCTGCACATTGGAGGCAGTGTAGTAGGATTGCTGGTGGCCGCCTTTTCACTGACCCAGCTAATTCTCTCCCCTTGGGCCGGCGGGCTGTCCGATAGAGTGGGGCGCAAAAAAATCATTGTCTGCGGATTGGTTGTCTTTGCGCTGTCGGAGCTATTGTTTGGTCTTGCCGAATCAAGCTGGCTGCTGTTTGTGTCGAGAATGCTGGGAGGTGCCGGAGCAGCCCTGATTATGCCTGCGGTCATGGCCTATGTAGCGGATACGACCTCTATGAAGGAACGGGCTAAAGGCATGGGACTGATTAATGCTGCGATTACTACCGGGTTTATCATCGGACCGGGTCTGGGGGGCTATCTGGCAGAGCTTGGTATTCGTGTACCTTTCTTCGCTGCTGCTGGTGCTGCGGCATTCGTTGGCGTGGTGACCTTCTTAGTACTGCCGGAGTCCCGTTCACGGGAGCAGCTTGCCACAGCCGGGTCGATGGAGGGGAGTAAAGACCGCCTTATCACCCAACTGGTGCGTTCCTACCGGGAACCCTACTTTTTCGGTTTGCTGATCGTATTCGTGCTTTCCTTCGGGCTTGCTAATTATGAGACGGTATTCGGATTGTTTGTGGATCACAAATTCGGGTTCACGCCCAAGGATATCGCCTTTGTCCTGACCTTTGGCTCCATTTCGGGAGCTGTGATTCAGGTTACGGCATTCAGCTGGATTCTGAACCGTTTTGGTGAGAATAAGGTCATTTCGGCCTCTCTGCTTGCAGCGGGCTTGTTCATCCTTTTGACCTTATTTGTAAAGGGCTATTGGGCGATCGTCGCTGTAACCTTCATTGTGTTTCTTGCCATGGATATTTTGCGTCCTGCTGTCGGCACACAGCTCTCCAAAATGGCTGTGGAATCACAGCAGGGCTTCGTAATGGGTATGAATTCTGCCTATACAAGTCTAGGGAATATTGCCGGACCTATTGTCGCAGGCGTCCTGTTTGACCTGGATATTAACTTTCCATACGCTGTGGCTGCGCTTGTACTCGTACTCTGTTTTGTGCTGTCGCTCGGTTCACGCAAACGGATGAGCCGCCCCGGCCTGCAGGTAAAGTAATGGCCGGCTGCTGCTCCCGGATTTTGGCGCGGGGCTAATCTGTGATACTATTTCAGGTAGAGATCATATGAACACAGATCGTGTACGGAAAGAGGGATTTCATTGACAGTGGATACAAATCAAGGGGGTTCGGCGGCTGAAGAAGCGCTGGCCCGCCAGGAGCAGGAAACGATCACACAGGCGATTGCCAAGGAGCTTAGCATCAGTGTGAAGCAGGTGCGGACGACGGTAGGGCTGCTGGATGAAGGGAATACGATTCCTTTTATCGCTCGCTACCGTAAGGAAATGACCGGCGAGCTGGACGAGAACGTGCTGCGTGATATTGAAGAAAGACTGGGTTATCTGCGTAATCTGGGGGACCGCAAGAAGGATGTACTCCGCAGCATCGAGGAGCAGGGTAAGCTGACACCGGAACTGCACCAGCAGATTATGAAGGCGGTCAAGCTACAGGAAGTGGAGGATTTGTATCGTCCGTTCAAGCAGAAGCGCAAGACAAGAGCAAGCGTGGCTAAGGAGAAAGGGCTGGAACCGCTGGCAGACTGGGTGATGGAGCAGCGCCGCCAGGGCGACCCGCTGGAGGAAGCCGCGAAATATATAGATGTGGACAAAGGTGTGGAAAGCGCCGAGCTGGCGCTTCAGGGGGCAATGGATATCATCGCTGAGAACATTGCTGATGATCCCGCGATCCGTTCCTGGGTCCGGCAGTATACAGCCAGTCAAGGTGTGCTGGTCTCGGAAGCAAAGGATGCAGAGCAGGAGAGTGTCTACGAGAACTACTATAATTACCGTGAACCGGTACATAAAATGCCGCCGCACCGTATTCTCGCCATCAACCGCGGTGAGCGGGAGAATGTGCTGAAAGTCGGCATAGAGGTGACTGCCGACAAGATTCATGCTTTTATCCAGCGGAAGCTGATTAAGGGGCCGTCCCCGGTCAAAGACCTGCTGGATGCCGTGACCGAGGATGCCTACAAGCGGCTGATCGCACCTTCCGTGGAGCGCGAGGTGCGCGGGGAGATGACGGAAAAGGGGGAAACGCAAGCGATTTCCATCTTCTCCGGAAATCTGCGCAGCCTGCTGCTGCAGCCGCCGGTGAAGGGTCGAAGCGTTCTTGGCGTCGACCCGGCCTACCGCACCGGCTGCAAGCTGGCCGTGGTGGACGACACTGGCAAGCTGCTGGAGGTGGCGGTCACCTATCCGACGCCGCCGAACAACAAGAAGAAAGAGGCGGCGGCGAAGTTCAAAGAGCTGATTGCCAAATATGGCATACAGCTCATTGTGATCGGCAACGGCACCGGCTCGCGGGAGACGGAGCAGTTCACCGCCGAGGTCATCGCAGAGATCGGCGATCCGGGGCTGGCGTACCTCATTGTCAATGAGGCCGGAGCCAGTGTGTATTCAGCCTCCAAGCTGGCGCAGGAGGAGTTCCCTGATCTGGATGTGGCGGAGCGCAGCGCCGCCTCCATCGCCCGCCGCGTGCAGGACCCGCTCGCGGAGCTGGTGAAGATCGATCCGAAGGCGATCGGTGTCGGGCAGTATCAGCATGACGTTTCCCAGAAGCATCTGGAGGAGAGTCTTAAGGGTGTTGTGGAATCGGCAGTTAACCACGTCGGTGTTGACGTGAACACGGCCTCCGCTTCCCTGCTGTCCTATGTCGCCGGAGTCAATGCGACCATTGCCAAGAATATTGTGAAGTTCCGCGAGGAGAACGGCAAGTTCACCACGCGCAAGCAGCTGCAGAAGGTGCCGCGCCTGGGTGCCAAATCCTACGAGCAGTGCATCGGTTTCCTGCGTATTCCCGGCGGCGACAACACGCTGGACCGGACGCCTATCCACCCGGAATCCTATCCGGTGGTGGACCGTCTGTTCCGCGAGCTGGGGCTGGATGTATCCTCACTCGGCAGCAAGGAAGTCGCCTCACAGCTGGAGGCACAGGATGCCGCTGAGCTGGCTGTGAAGCTTGATGTCGGCGTGCCTACACTGCGCGACATCCTGGAGAGCCTGCAGCGTCCGGGCCGCGATCCGCGTGAGGAGCTGCCGCTGCCGATCTTCCGCACGGATGTGCTGAAGATCGAGGATCTGGTTCCCGGCATGGAGATGCAGGGGACGGTACGCAACGTAATTGATTTCGGCGCCTTTGTCGATATCGGCATCAAGAACGACGGGCTGGTGCATATTTCCCAGCTAAGCGGAAGCTTTGTGAAGCATCCGATGGACGTGGTCTCCGTGGGAGACAACGTTACCGTATGGGTGATGGGCGTTGACCTGAAGAAGGGCCGTGTCAGCCTGACCATGCGCCCGCCACAGGGCAATGCCGGAGGCGCGAAGTAAAATATTAAGCCAGTCATCTGCTTCGGAAGTCGAAGCAGATGACTTTTTTTATATCCAAACGGAGGCGCTCCTTCGGGAACTACTACCGTGACGCATGCTGCACCAAGTAACTCTTATTGGCTTAAGGTACTAATTAGATATATTCATTTATTAGCTACCTGCACTATTTTCCGTCATGATATGATTTCCAATAATATAGGAAAAGGTGGAGACATTATTGAATGAACTCGTGATTCGGAATTTTAAGCAGGACGACATGCCGGCACTGGGCGAATTTTATCAGGCGGTGACCGCAGGTGATCCTGTGATTTTTTGGTGGATAGGCGAAGAAGAGAACTATCCGAATGTATTTTGCGCGTTTGAAGGCCAACAGATGGTCGCCAAAGGGCAGGTTGCCGTATTCAATATCATTGCACCCGAATGTGTGCCGGAGGGCAAGCACAAGATCTTCCTGAATCTGAAGGCTTCCCCGGGCAGGGAAGAGGATGTGGAACTGCTGGATTCTGTGTATGAACGCCTGCTGGCCCGGGCCTATGAGCTGAAAGCGACGCTGCCGGACAGTCATGGAACTATACTGTGTGTGGGGAACTACTTGGCGGAAGAGAGCTGCCACCGTTATTTTCAGCAGCAGCAGGGGTTTCAGTATTTACACAGCTTATATAGTCTGAAACGTGATTTGAATGAGCTTGTTGTAGAGCTGCCGCTCCCTGAAGGAGTGGACTTCATACAATGGCGTATGGAGACCCCTGAGGAGCAGAAACAGTATATGCAGCTGGAAGCTGAAGTGTGGCCGGATGCTCCAATTGGAGCAAAACGGCTTGCCGAGTATCGCAGCCATCCGCTGTGGACCGCCATCATTGCACGCGAAGCAGGAACGATTGTCGGCAGTGTAATGGTCTGGCAGGAAGACGAGGGTGGCGTTGTTGAGGATGTGTTTGTCAGAGAGGCCTGGAGAAGACGCGGTATTGCCCGGTTTTTACTAAGCGAAGCCTTGAAATATTTGCAGGGGCACGGGCTTGAAACCGCCTCGCTAGTAACCGGAACGGACAACCATTCCGCCCAGGCTCTTTATCATTCTGTTGGTTTTCACACGGAGAGTGAAGAAACCAGATATTACATCGAGCTATAAGGGTCACCGGCTGGCAGCAGCATTTAGCGCGTTATATTTCACTATGGATCACAACAACCTCCTGTAATCACAGCTATTGTCTGTGACTTGCAAGAGGTTTTCCTTTGGTCAACTGCACAATACATTTCGTCCGATCATCAATATTTTTTTATATAGGGCAGCCTTTATACTGAAAGCGTGTTCAACAAGAGTTATGGGAGGCTGTACAATGGAAGGGTTAACAATAGGCTGGTACGGAGCACTGGCTGGACTGGCAATCGCGATCATTCTGATCCTGAGAAAGCTGAATCCGGTCTACGCTTTATTCCTCGGAGCCATCGTGGGGGCGCTGATTGGCGGTGCCAATCTGGAACAGACGGTCAGCGTACTTGTAAGCGGTACACAAAGTGTGATGGGTACGGTACTTCGCGTGCTTGCTGCCGGTGTGCTGGCAGGGGTGATGATGGAATCCGGGGCGGCAGAGACAATAGCGCAGGCCATCGTGAAAAAATTTGGCGGCAGCAAGGCCATTCTGGCTCTAGCCCTGGCGACGATGATCATTACAGCGGTCGGTGTATTTATACCTGTAGCTGTACTGATAGTGGCACCGATTGCTTTATCGGTAGGGAACAAAATGGGGATTTCAAAAATGGCGCTGCTGCTGGCACTTTCCGGCGGCGGGAAGGCGGGGAACATCATCTCGCCCAATCCCAATACGATTGCTGCTGCACGGGGGTTCGACCTGGATCTGAGCCATGTGATGCTGGCCGGCTTCATTCCGGCGGTGTGCGGCCTGATTGTAACCGTTATTGTAGCGTCGCTTCTGAAAAATAAAGGTGTGAAGGTGCTGGATGAGGAAGCAGTGTACAACGAAGCTGACAATTCCAAATATCCGCCTCTTGGCAAGGCTATCGTAGCACCGCTTGTTGCGGTCATCTTGCTGATGATCAATCCTATCGGTTCGATTGCGGGTATTGACGTGCTATCCAGCATTAAAGTTGACGCGCTGTACATTCTGCCGATTGCCGGAATCATTGGTCTGCTGGCCATGGGCCAGGGGAACCGAATTCTGGCGTACACCTCCTCCGGTCTGAATAAAATGACAGCGACGGTACTGATCCTGATCGGTGCCGGGGGGATTGCCGGACTGATTGCCGCTTCCGACTTGTCCGTCCAGATCGTCAGCCTGATTCAGACGGCGGGAATTTCAGGAACCCTCCTGGCGCCGATCTCCGGTATTCTGATGGCGGCGGCTACAGGCTCTACCTCAACAGGTGTTATCCTGGCGACAGGTTCGTTCGGGCAAGCTATTCTGAATATGGGCACCGCGCCGCTTGCCGCAGCCGTAATGGTTCACACCGGGGCAACTGTTATCGACTCCCTGCCGCAGGGGAATTACTTCCATGTCACAGCGGACAGTATGAAAATGTCGATTAAGCAGCGGATGGGGCTAATCCCCTATGAAGCGGTTGTAGGCGGGACGATGGCCATTGTGGCAACGTTAATCTATGGTTTTTTCTTATAAGGCACAGATTTTAATATATGGCATGGGGTGAGGATATGGGAGAGAAAGAGAAAGAGAAAGAGAAAGAGAAAGAGAAAGAGAAAACATTTGTACTGGCACCGGACTCCTTCAAAGAGAGCATGAGCGCTAAGGAAGTATGTGTCGCAATGGAAAAGGGGCTCCGGAAGATCTATCCGGCTGCTCATTACATTCATGTGCCGATGGCTGACGGCGGGGAAGGTACCGTACAGTCACTGGTCGATGCTTCGGGCGGGGAAATCCATTATAAAGAGGTCACGGGACCCCTCGGGCAAAAGGTTACCGCCAAATTTGGCATTCTCGGCGGAGGACAGACTGCGGCGATTGAAATGGCCTCCGCGAGCGGTATCCATCTGGTGTCGCAGGAAACCCGGAATCCTATGATCACCACTACTTATGGTACCGGGGAGTTGATCCGGGAGTGCCTGGACCGGGGCATCCGCAAAATCATTATCGGCATCGGAGGCAGTGCGACGAATGACGGCGGTACAGGCATGGCCGAGGCGCTCGGGGCCAGATTCCTGGATGAGTCGGGAGCGGAGCTTCCCCGCGGGGGCGGCAGTCTGGGAAGACTGGCAAGTATAGATATTACAGCGCTGGACGAACGCCTGCAGCATGTACAATTGATTGTAGCGTGTGATGTGACGAATCCGCTCTGTGGGGAGCAGGGTGCTTCCCGGGTATTTGGCCCGCAAAAGGGAGCTGACCCGGAGATGGTACAGAAGCTGGACGCGAATCTTGCCCATTATGCTGAGCTTGTGAAGCAGCAGCTTCGCAAGGATGTACGTGATCTGCCGGGAGCGGGTGCTGCCGGAGGATTGGGCGCGGGGCTGATGATCTTTACCCAAGCGGTACTCCAGAAGGGGATCGAAATTGTGATAGAATACACTGGTTTGAAGGATAAGCTGGCGGGGGCCGATATTGTGTTCACCGGTGAAGGCGGCATTGACTTCCAGACGAAGTTCGGAAAGACACCCTACGGTGTAGCCCGCACTGCCAAAGCTAGAGGCATAAAAGTCATTGCTATTGCCGGTTACATTGGCGAAGGTATTGAGGCATTGTATGATGAGGGCTTTACCGCGATCTTCGGCATTGTTCCCGGGGCCAGCGGGCTGGAGAAGCTGCTGGCCGCGGGGCCGCAGAACGTAGAGCGGACCTGTGAGAATATTGCGAGAATTCTGAAAGTAAACGAATAGCATAATCAGAGGCTCTGGAGAATTTATTTTCTTCAGGGCCTTTTGGTGTATGGGGATCATAGTCATAAGTATGCCGGCCAGGGGAAAGAGGACGGTATTACTTATAGAGTGCCAGCAGGCCCTGCATAAGCTCGAATAGCTGGAGCAGATTGCGCGGATCTTTACCGGTCAGGGTCTGAATCCGTTTCAGGCGGTATTGCAGCGTGTTGCGGTGGATATTCAGGTCATCGGCCGTTTGGGAGACACTGCAATTATGGTTAATGAAGCTTCTCAGCGTCTCTATCATATCCACGGCATCCTCCAGCTTGGCGGCGGTATTATGCGTGCTAAGAGAGGCATGGCTCAGCTTCACCAGAAACTCGACGTCGGCAAAAGCAATAATCTGTGAATCCGGCCTCAGCGCCAGCAGAACATTCATGGCTGATTTGGCCTGGCGGTAGCTTTCGGCAATGTTTGCTTCCTGCTTGCCTGCTGCAATCAGCACCCGGGGCTGGTTCTGCAGAAGCTGCCGGATCAGCGGCCCGGGATCAGCTGAATGCTGTAAGATCAGCAGCTGTGTGTCTTCATCTATAGCAAAGCAGGGGTAGCGTAACAGCAGACTGCCCGGGGACACTTCCGTATTGTAATGCTTGAGGTACAGCACCACGCTTTTCAGGAGTAAGTCGATTTGGTACGGTGCCGCTTCTTTTCTCAGTTTTTGGGAGTAGGCCCCCTGATGATTCAGGAGCAGCTCCAGAAAGGCTTTTTTACGATTCGCTTCATGAGCCAGATTCTCCAGATTGTTGCGCTGTTCAATAAGCAGGGATACGGTAGTTCTTACAATATTGCAAAAGGGGCGGACCTCGTCTGGATTTCCGGAAATACCAATGACCCCTACAGAGGCGTGACCGATGACTATCGGCTCGTTGGTGCCTTTTTTCTCGAAGCGGCTGTCTTCCCAGACCTCGACCATTTTGCCGGTGGACAATGCCTGGACTGCACCTTGATGTACCGTACCGACCCGTTCCCTGCGTCCGCTGCCGATAATAATACCTTCGGCATTCATGATATTGATATTATAGGGGATATCCATCATCATTTTATCCACAATTTCCTGTGCCTGATTCTCCGAAAGCTGGAACAAATCAAGGTCCTCCTTCGCTAAATGGGTAATAGTTCTTAGACGTACCTGTACTGCTTAACCTCTCAGCGCAATTGTGCATCTGAACAAAAGTATAGCTGATTTTCTCTGCATTGTCAGGGGCGCTAGTCCATCCGGACAGACCTGTTATTTGCAACATTATCCATCTGCGTACGTCTTAATAAAAAGAAGGGGAACAACAATAGGAGGGATTTCATGAATACTGTGAAAATAGTTGGACGTTCAGCGCTGGCCGCTGTTCTGCTGGTTCTAGCAGGGTGCAATGCAGCGCCTGAAGCTAAGCCGGAAGCTACACTGGCACCGGAGCAGACTCAGGTGTCCCCATCGCCGACTGCATCACCGACCGCATCACCAACCGCATCGCCGACTGCATCACCAACCGCATCACCGCTCCCTTCGGAACCGGCAGAAAGTCAGCAGCCGCAGGCTTCGGCTGCTCCGGAGGAAGGAATGCCGCCAACCGCTGAGGAAGCAGCCACTACGGTACTAAAAGCATTAAAGGCAGGCAATATGGAGACCATTGCGTCCTGGGCACACCCGGACAAAGGTGTCCGTTTCTCACCTTACGCTTATGTCGATACAGCAACTGATCTGGTATTTACCCGGGATAAGCTGAAGGGTCTGATGAAGGACCCCAAGCCGTATGTATGGCGTGAATTCGCCGGGTCCGGGGAGATAATGAAGCTGACCTTTGCGGAATACTTCAAGCGGTTTGTATATGACGCTGACTTTCTGAATGATGCCAAAACCGCGCTCAACAAAGGGTTGGGGCAGGGAACGACACTGAATAATATTAACGAAGTTTATCCTAAGGATAAATACGACTTCGTCGAATATCACATTGCCGGCGTTGATCCGGCAAATAAAGGGATGGACTGGCGCAGCCTGCGTCTGGTATTCGAGAAGATCGGAGAGGATCATGCGCTGGTAGGCATTGTCCATGATCAATGGACACCCTGAAGGGAAGAAGGCAGAATACGTCTGTAACAGGATTGATAATTATACCAACATAACGGAAGTAAGCCCGCAGGAATAATTCCTGACGAGTGTAATTTAAAAGTCCGCATTTCCCTGATGAAGGGAATGCGGACTTTTAAAGTTTATTCAGCCTACTGCTGTTGTGCCGGTGAACCGGGCATATACTCTGAAGAATAGCTTACCTTGCGCTGGAGCCGGAGGAGGAAGGATTAGCGGTCAGCGACAGGGCTGTTGCGGTATAGCCTTCCGGCAGATAGGTTACTGCGGTGCCCTTCGAGATAACCATCGGGTACATTTTACCTGGTGCCGGCTTGGTGATGCTGAAATAGATGACCGCTGTTTTGTCCTTGCCAAATTCAATCCGGTTAATGGTCAGCCCATAACCAGGGTTCGGCAGATCACTTACGGTTATCGTGGCTTTGTTCACGCCATCACCGGCTTTTTCCAGGGATACCGAGCCTTCATACATCATCTGGGAAGGAGCCGCGGTGCCGTCATCCGGAGCAATTACCGTTCGTGCAAACTCAGCAGCGTCATAGATCCAGACAGCGGCTTCCGAACGGGTCACGGCATCATTGGGACGGAAAGTGTTGTTCTTCTCTAATGTCACCAGATGGGTATTCACCAGAATCTGCAGGCTGTTCATTTCTGCATTAGACAGCTTGCCGCCATCTGAGATATCAGCATACATCAGTGTGACGGGAAAATCCCCTTTGCTCTGCAAAGCCTGAGTCAGCAAATGGGCGAATTGGATGCGGGTCATCGCGGCGTTTGGATCAACCGTGGAGTCCAGGGTCAGTCCATTCTGCTTCGCAATCAGAAAAGCTGAGGCATACCAGGCCTTATCTTTTACTTTGTCGAAGTAAGTACTAGCCGTAACTGTACTGCCGCCGGTTTGCGGGGACAACTGCAGGCCATTTACGATAAACTGGATGCCTTGGGCAAAGGTAACCTTCGATTTTGGCGCAAATCTGTCCGTTGTCACTCCATTCACAACTCCTTTGTGATGCAGTGCGTTGATTTTGGACTCAGCGGGATCTCCTTTTAAATCGGAAAAAGCAAAAGCAGATGCTCCAAAAGACACGCTTGCCGCCAGAATGCCGCACGCAATAGTCATTTTTTTCGCGCTCATCTGGAAAGTTTGTTTGTTCATTATGCCTCACCTCTTATCCTCTTAGATGGCAGAAATGCGAGAAATGTTGCAGGTACACTCCAAATAAATGAAATTCATCCTCCGCATCTTCAATGATTGCTAGCATGCTTCAGTAACTAATACCCTATGCCTCCGGTATGAACCAGCCTGTTGCACCGAAAGTGGACCCGCCGGTTCAGGATTGAACAAAAGCGCCACTTCGCTGTACACTTAGGGATGATAGCGCTATATCAGAGGAACTTGAGAATGGAGAACATAGATGATTCAGCAGCAGGGGATCGAACGGATTAATGTGGGGATTTTTGCCCATGTCGATGCGGGGAAGACAACAACTACGGAGCATATGCTCTATGAGAGCGGCCGCATTAAGGCGGTGGGGAGTGTAGATAGCGGAACAGCTGTAACCGATTCCATGGAGGTAGAGCGCCAGCGGGGGATTTCCGTGCGTGCAGCCTTGGCGTCGTTCGAATGGCGGGGTGTGCAGGTGAATCTGGTCGATACACCGGGGCATGTCGATTTCCTGTCCGAGGTGGAGCGAAGCTTGCGGGTGATGGACTGTGCAGTACTTATTCTGTCTGCGGTAGAAGGCGTACAGGCCCAGAGCGAGATGATCTGGAATGCGCTGCGCAAGCTGGGGATTCCGACACTGATTTTCTTGAACAAAATGGACCGGGTCGGCGCAAATCCCGAAGCTGTGCTGGCCCAGGCGCGAACGTATCTATCCGGTGATATCCTTCCGGTTCAGCAGGCTCTCGGTCAAGAGCAGGATTATGCCGGAGCCGTGGACTTATGGGCAGAAGGGGCCGACCCTGCGGCACGGACGGAGCTGCTGGAAGCACTGGCTGAGCGGGACGAGGCGTTGCTGGAGGTATATATGTCGGGTGCTCCGCTTGCTGTGGCAGACTGGAAAAAACAGCTGGTCGCCAAAACGGCCTCAGGTACGATGTTCCCGCTCGTCTACGGTGTAGCTGCCAAAGGTCTTGGCATTACGCAGCTGCTGGACGCGATGACCGATTATTTTCCCCGTGCCGGAGGGAATCCGGAATTGCCGGTGTCCGGCATTGTGTACAACATTCAGCGTGACAAAAGCATGGGCCGGATGGCCTTCGTCCGTCTCTACCAAGGCACCATCCGCAACCGGGACACAGTGATGAATTACTCGCAGGAGCTTCAGGGCAAGGTAACGCAGATCCGTAAGGTGGAGGGCGGACGGACGGAGGATGTCGGTACGCTGGAGGCCGGGGATATCGCCGTAGTCTACGGGCTGACCGGGGTCAGAATCGGCGATGTGCTGGGTCTCCCGGATGCTATTCCGCAGGAAGCGAAGCTGGCGGTACCGCTGCTGACGGTGCGGGTGCATTGGGAAGCGGATATAGATGAGCATCAAGTCATCGGGGCATTTCAGGAGCTGGCTGATGAAGATCCGCTGCTCGATACCCAGTGGCTGCAGGATGAGCGGGAACTGCACATCAAGGTTATGGGACCGATTCAACTGGAAATTCTGGACAGTGTGCTGGATAGCCGTTACGGCCTGAAGGTCACCTTCGGCCAGCCGTCCGTCATCTACAAGGAAACTCCAAGCCAGGCGGGTGAAGGTTATGTCGCCTACCTGATGCCGAAGCCGTGCTGGGCTATCCTGCGGTTCAAGATTGAACCGGTGCCGCCGGGCAGCGGTCTTCAATATGAATCGCTTGTCCGCAGCTCCGATCTGCTGCCGCAGTATCAGAATGAAACAGCACGCCGTGTCCCGGAGGCGCTGATGCAGGGTCTCTACGGCTGGGAAGTTACCGACCTGAAGGTGACGCTGACCGAGGGGCAGCATCATGTGTGGCATACCCATCCGCTGGATTTTGCGGTGGCAACGCCCATGGCTATTATGGATGGGTTGAACCGGGTTGGCACCAAGCTGCTGGAGCCGATTCTCCAGGTTCGTATCGTCGTTCCCGAAGAGAACGGCGGCCGCGTCATGAACGATCTCGTGCAGATGCGCGGCACGTTTGAGCCTCCGGTTCTCCAGGGAGAGCGGATGATTATCGAAGGACGGCTGCCGCTGGCTACGTCGCTCGATTATCCCGTCAGCCTAAGCTCCTACACGAAGGGGCGCAGCACGTTCACTTCTTTTTTTGCCGGCTACGAGGAATGCCCCCCGGATGTCAGGGCCGAGCGTACCCGCCGGGGCGTGAACCCGCTCGACCAGGCCAGATATATTCTGAGCGTACGCAAAGCACTGCAGGGATAGAGGCGGATGTTGCCCCTGGTGCAAGGTAATCTGTACAAAGAATCTGTAATGACGGCTTAGTCTTACGGATTCTTTTTTTTGAAAAGCACGCTGGAATGATCTTCGGAATTCATCGATATAATGGGTTACCTGAACAAGCGGAGGGGTACAGATGATCATTTGGGCAACACTTTTTGCGATAGCAGCTGGTGTAGTTTTATCGGTGTTCCTTGGGTCTTACGGTTTTTTAGTGCTGCTCGCAGTAGCCTTTGGCATGGTGACAAGCACGTACGTCAGGACCAAAGAGATTCATTCGGATCTCCAAATCATCAAGGAAAAGCTTGGAATCACGGATGAAGGTGAAACGGGCCTGAGCAATGAAGAGATTGAGGCGGAGCTGGAGCGTGAATATTTGGATCAGGGGAAAACGGTAGATTAGAGGCTGAACGGAAATTAAGATTCTGGAGGTAACGAAGTGGCGACAACCATCTACTTAATCCGCCATGCGGAATCACTATATACAGAAGGTCAGGAACGGGAAAGAGGATTGTCCGAACAAGGAAAGGCCGATGCGGAGCATGTCAGATCTATTTTGCAAAAGGAGTCAATAGACCTGTTTGTCTCCAGCACGTATGCACGGGCTATTCAGACGATCCAGCCTTTGGCGGATGAGATGCAGATGGAGGTCACCCTGATCGAAGGGCTACGGGAACGGGCGATTGGAGATATAGCAGGTCTTAGCTTTTTGGAGGCCAAGCGGAGTGTCTATCAGGATTTTGCAGCGATATTTAAAGGCGGTGAATCCAGCGCTGAAGCACAGGCTAGAGCCATCCGAGAGCTGAAGTTTCTCATGAGAAAACATGAAGGAAGCACCCTTGTTGTCGGCACACATGGTGATATTATGACACTTATGCTAAATTATTTTGACTCCCGGTTCGGATATGGGTTCTGGCAATCCACGACGATGCCGGATATTTATCAGCTGGCGTTTGAAGGAGAGAAGCTTGTTCAGATAACACGGAAGTGGGAGGGCTAATTTCTCTGACGGCTCCGGACCAATCCAAGTATCAAAAATACCGCACATCATGGTAAAATACTATGACTAGTAAGCAACAGTCCAATCTGAATTTAGCAGGTGACCGTGTTGAGATTACGAGAATTCATGAACCCTTCCGATTCCTCGGCCTATCGGCAGGCGAAGTGGATCAAACGTTTTTTGCAGACCTATTGGCTTGTGATTTCCCTGCATTTTTTGGCCCAGCTAGGGGCATTTTGGTTTCTGCCGTATGAGAGAGGGGCGCATGAGTTTTATTTTGAGGTGCTGCTGTATCCGACTCTGTTGATGGCAGCGGTGGTGATCATAGCCCAATTGATTGATTACAGCGCCTCTAAGTATTCGTTCTACTCTCTTTTTATGGCTGGCACGATTATTGCCATGATCATCATCCATCTGAATATGGATATCCGTATTATTGGAGCACTTATGCTTTTGCCTATTTTCGCTTCGGCGATTTTTTACAGGCTGGACTTAACATTATTTACATCAGCACTTCAGGCCGTTGCCTTTTTTGTGCTCTATCGATGGGATTTTTGGTTTAAGTTTTTTCTAAGTTCGTTTGATCTGATTGCGATTCCAATTTTTCTCATGGTGGGTACCCTGGTAGCTATTATCATGATTATTAACGGACGTGAGCTGGCTAGCGACCTGGAGGCAACGTTGACGGCGAAGCAGGATCTGTTAATCGAGAATGCGATCATACGCAAGCTGTCGACAACGGATGCGTTAACAGATCTGTACAATCATATTTCTTTCCATGAGTTCTACGACAAGGCACTGGAGTACGGAGATCAAGGTGCACCCTTTCATCTGGCCCTGATTGATATCGATAATTTCAAAATGGTCAATGACAAATACGGACACCGTACAGGGGATATTATTCTGGCGAGAGTGGCCAAAGTCATCCGGGAGCTTATCTCGCCGGCGGATATTGCCTCCCGTTATGGCGGGGAGGAGTTTGCCATTCTTCTTTTTGAGAAGTCCTTTGAACAGGCAGCGGAGATCGCGGAGAAGATTCGCCTGCGGCTCTCTGATACTCCGCACGAAGAGATGGAGGGGGCGGTGGTCACCGTAAGTATCGGACTTGAGAGCTACATGCAAGGAACCACCAAGGAGAAGCTGTTTGAGGAAGTGGATACCCTGCTCTATGCGGCGAAACACTCGGGTAAAAACAAAGTGATGACCCCGGGTTCATCCGTGGTATATACATAGCGCCAATTCCCGGAGAAATGATCTGGGACAGCGCAGTTTTGAGAGTTCAGATCATGCGTCAATCGGTAGTGGTATTTCCTTCGGTGTCCGCCTTCTTGCGCGCCCGGAAACGCCGGACCTTCATCAGATTTCCGCACATTTTATCGTCGCAATAGCGCTTCGAGCGGTTACGGGTATCATCGTAATAGACCCATAGGCAATCCGGATTCTCGCATATGCGGAAGCGGGAGATGTCCTTCTCCACAAGCGCAGCGGCAAAAGAAGACGCAATCTCCGCCATCACCTGTGTCCAGTCGGCGCGTTGCGGCAAAAGGGAGATTTCCGCCTGGCCAGCGTCATTCCAGACGATCTGCCGAATAGCCGGCCCCTTGTCCATATATCTGTTTAGCTGTTCCAGTGTAGCCCGGTTTACGGTATGTATCTGGACTAGCCTCTGCACCTCTGCCCACATCAAGCTCCGGAGCTGCTGCAATTGATCCAGTTCTACGGGCTTAAGCGGCAATTCTGCTTGAAGTAAGTGACGCTCCAGCCAAGAGGCCAGCCATTCGGAATCCATCAGTTTGTCCTTATCACCGTCACGGTTGCTTGTCCGCCAATCCCGCCAATAACTGTTAATGAAATCGTCCCACAACACCTTAACATCCCCCCCTTCCAGGCCCACACCTTTTCAATGATTGTAACAGTTAAAATATAAATTTGCTAGTTACTTGAACCGTGGCGGAGAATATGCTACATTTTCTAAAAAGATAAGAATTTATATGTTTCACGTTACAAATTATCTTTCTCTTTCTCGCTGAAACGGATGCCGCCCTTATAAGGACCGCGTAGCCGTTTCCACTTGGTAACTATTATCTATGTCTTTAAGTCGTTACCGATTTTCGGATGATGCTCAGGAAAGCCGTGTTCTACAAAAACTATACGGATGCTCTAGGAGGTAAAACATGCAGAATAAGATCAGTGATGTTTTGCTGGAAAACTGGGATTATGTTATGGATATTGAGGATTGGGCCCCGCCGCTTAGCGCAGCACTGGAAGGTGTAACCAGCGAGCAGGCGACCTGGAAGCCGCAAGGAGTAGCAGGTAATTCCATCTGGGAGACGGTCAACCATTTAACTTACTACAAGGAACGTCTGCTGAACAAGCTCAAAGGATTGCCGAAGCTGCCTGACGTGGAGAGCAATGATGCTACTTTTAGTGTTACAGGCAGCGGAGACGAAGCTTGGGAGCAAGCGGTGGCCAAACTGAAGAACATCCATGCTTCGCTACGGGAAGTAATTGAGGCACTGGAGGAAGGCGCATATGACTGGGGCGGTTCCGGGCATGCTCCGGGTGAAGAAGTGATGAGCCTGATTCTGCATGATTCCTATCACACCGGTCAGATTGTACTGATCCGCAAGCTGCAGGGCTCCTGGCCCACAAACCGCAGTTTCAACTAAATCTGTCAGGTGCTTTTATGAGCCGCAACTCCGGCTCTCCGTAACTATGGAGAGAACCGGGGGTGCGGCTGTTTGTTTCAAGCAGGAAAGGGGCGGGGTAATGGAAGCTATCAACATGAGATTCGAAAGGAGAGATTGATGATGGAGCCGAATTCCAAGGACAGAAGTATTGAAGTGGAGCGTACTGAGGTGCACAAAAAATCGGATTCCAGCGTTGTCGCATCCACCTTTATCAAATACGCCGCTTATCTTATTATATTTTTCGGACTGTTGTTCTTCCTGGTTAAGTATGTCTTCCCGATGTTCTAGGTGATTTCAATGAGGCAGGCAAAATGCAACAACCCATCCCCGAGAAATCGGGGATGGGTTGTTTGAAATATAAGAACTCACATGGTTTACGCTATAAATGATCCTTATATTTCACGCTGAATGGAGTCGCGGGATTCAGCGGAATTGCGGTAAAAAAACCAGCATTCATTCAGCAGTTTAATCTGACGCCGGTCTTTTTTATAATAAGCCTTCATGAGCTGATGGCAGAGCCACTGCGGCAAGAGTACCCCTCCTCTGCATGCTAACGTAAGATAGCATATGGGAGAAGTCGCCCAAAGGTGCAGCCGCGGACCTGATTTCACCGGTTCCTAGTGTACGCCTTCTTCTTCCTCTTCGTACCACTGCTCAAGCTGGGCTTGAAGCGCACGGATTTCGGTCAACAGCGAGATCAGCGGATAGTTATTCTCCTGAATGGATGAAAAAGCGCTCTCCAGCCGGTTGATGTAGGCCAGCCCGGATTCCAGTGAGTGCTCCTCACGAAGCAGCTCTAGAGAATCACACTCCGCAATAGCAAGCGGCAGATCCGGGACATTAACCGCGGTCAGCTTGTCGATCTCTTTGTTGAGGCGAAGATTGAGGGCGCTCAACTGGTACGCATACTCCTCCGGCATCTCCACGAACTGCAATTCTTGCTGTTGCTGCAACATTACATACCGCATTTTCGGCATAAGTCATTCTCCCTCCGAACTTGTCTTCCTTCTTGACAGTGTAGCCTATGGGCAAGTTACAATTCAAGTAGAGATCGTAATTTTCCTGTGGAGAGGACTTGTGAGAGAAACGATGACTAGTATGACCAATGAAGAGTTGCAGCAGTGGATCGAGCAGGTGTCACAGGACAGCTTTGGTGTCCCTTTCCGGCACTCAGCCAGCTTTAACAGCCGGCTCAGCACAACGGGAGGCAGATATTTTACCAAGAGCCACAATATTGAGATCAACCCGATGCAGCTGGAAATGTTCGGGCGTGAAGAGACTGAGCGCATTATCAAGCATGAGCTGTGTCATTATCATCTTCACCTGGCCAAACGGGGATATATGCACCGGGACGCCGATTTCAAAAAACTGCTCGCCATGGTCGGGGGAAGCCGGTTTTGCCAGACCCTGCCTGGAGCGAAGGCACGTAAGGTGCTGCCTTACCGGTATAAGCTTGTCTGCACTGCCTGTTCAACCGAATATCCGCGCAAACGCAAGGCTGATCCGAAACGCTACCGTTGCGGCAATTGTGCCGGTAAGCTCAAGCTGATTGCACTGGAAGACAGCCAAGGGAGAACTAAATAGGCAAATTTTAGAGTTCGGGATCGGTCTTGATGATCAGGCCCATAAGCCCAACAAATGAAGCTGCCTGTTCTGCGGAAATAATACAGCCTGCAAGATCTTCAATATCGACATTCAGACCGGAGAAGCTGCAATCGCTCAGATCGATTTCTTTTAACTTGCAGCCGGCCAGGGTGACCTGATCGATTTCGCATTCCGAGAATTCTACATGATTCAGGGTTGCCTGGTAATAATCGCTGCTGACCAACCGGCAGTTCGCAAAAGCCGTCCCCTTAAATTTACCGAAGCGGAAGCTGGCGAAATCCCCGATACAATCCACCATCCGGACATTCTGAAACCGCCCCCTGCTGAAATCAGTTCCAGTCAGTTTACAATTCCGAAACTCTGTCCGGTGCACAAAAGCGTCACTGAAATTCACATTGGACAGATCACAATTTTCAAATATCACATCCGTCAGTTCAATGGCGTTCAGTGTGGACTCAGCGATCGTTACATTCCGGAAAATCACTTTATCGAACGAGACCCTGGCCGCTTCCTGATATTCGATCAGACAGTCGCTGATGAGGCATTGGCTGATTTCTTCCTTTGATGTGAGAGTATGTATTTGCTGTGACTGCAAGGAATCTCGGTCGTTAATTTGAGGTGGATCAATCTTGTTTTTCATCTTTGCCTCCATGTAATTATTATATGATGTGCTACTTAAGCTTGCCCATTCCCAGATTAACCCGGTAGTTGCCGAACTCCAGCAGCTGGTCCAGAAAAGTTGACAGTTCCTCATGATCTTTGGCGTATACTCGCATCCAGTAGCAGCCTTCACCGCTAACCCGGTGCAGCTCGGCCACATCTCCATGTTCCTGGGCGAATTTTTGAAAAGGCGGATGCGCTTTGTTGGAGCTGAGGAACACCGTTATAAAAGCGTGGATGTTCTGCCCAAGCTTCTGCGGATTCCACCGCACGGTATAGCCTTCAATAATCTCCAGCTCCCGCATTCTGCGGATTCGGGCGCCTACAGCCTGCCCGGTCATGTGGATTTTGTCCCCAATTTCCTTCTGGGTTAAACGAGAATCTTCTATTATATACTGCAGGATTCTGTAGTCTATATCATCTATTGTGTAGTTATCCATTTATATGAGAATCCTTTCCGGGTGAAAGCAGAACGGGTGAATCTCTTTCGCCGCACAATGTATTCTGATCGAAGCCGCGTCTATACTTAGATTGTAGCAGAAGTCAGGATGGATGAAAGAGGTGTTTATGATGAAAATTCAGCTTATCCGCAACGCAGCCTTATGGCTCGAATACGGCGGTGTTTCTTTTCTGGTTGATCCTATGCTTAGTGAAAAAGGGGCGAATCCGCCTATTCCGAATACGGCAAATGCACGCAATAATCCCTTGGTGCCTTTGCCGGGGCCGGTTCAGCAGTGGCTTGCTCCTGATGCTGTGCTGGTCACACATCTGCACCGGGATCATTGGGACGGAGCCGCAGTGTCTCTGTTGCCACACGAGCTTCCGGTTCTGTGCCAGGATGGGGATGGAGAGACTTTGGCCGGGCAGGGTTTTGAACAGGTATCCGTGATTGGGGACAATGAGGTGATGAACTTTCAGAATGTGACGCTGAAGCGGACCGGAGGCCGGCATGGTACAGGAGAAATTGGGGAGCTTATGGGTAAGGTATCAGGGTTTGTATTCCGGGCCGAAGGCGAGCCCGTCTTGTATGTAGCCGGTGACACGATTTGGTGCGATGAAGTAAAACAGGCTCTGGATGAACATAAACCGGAGGTGATTGTCGTTAATGGGGGAGGGGCGCAATTTCTGTCCGGAGGGTATATTACGATGAATGAGCAGGATATTGTGGAACTATGCAACTATTCGCCTGCAGCATCTGTGATTGCTGTGCATATGGAGGCCATCAACCATTGCCTGGTTACCCGTGAACAGCTAACAGCCCGGCTGGAGCAGGAGGGGCTGCTGGAGCGAGTCAAGATTCCGGGAGATGGGGAGTGGTGTTAATCCCGCTCCTGAAAACGATATCAAAATTGTGCGATAAGCTTGACTAGACTACAAAATCATGATAAATTATTTCTTGTTCATGTGAATGTTCCCTGATAGCTCAGTTGGTAGAGCACTCGACTGTTAATCGAGTTGTCACAGGTTCGAGTCCTGTTCGGGGAGCCATTTTCTTGGAGAGATACCCAAGTGGCTATAAGGGGACCCTCTGCTAAGGGGTTAGACTGCGTAAGCGGTGCGAGGGTTCGAATCCCTCTCTCTCCGTTCCGAATATATTTTATGTAAAAGAACTTCCCGGCGGAGGTTCTTTTTTTGTCTTTAGCCTTCTGACAGAATTCCTCACATTGCTCTCTCCTCCGATAAATAATCTGTTGATGCAATCTATTACCTCTTTAATTAATTGAAGAATTGATGCTGTAAAGAGACAAATGTTATATGATTTGCGGGAAAATAACTTATTGTATTAGAAAAGGAACTGGATTCAAAAATATGCGTGCTTCAAAAACCTCTGATTTTCTTCGTTTTCCTCCGAAATGTTCATTTACGTTAACTTAAATAACGCCACTATAACCAAATGCGTTATATTATCTTACATAAATTTCTGAATTTTGTATTACATTGCATTTTTGTTAGTGACGAGGGTATAACCCTGTGTTAATATAAATAACATCATAGAGGTTAAGTGAAAAAAGGCGTGTGAGGTATAGGAAGGGGACTTTAGATTATATGGGGAAAAGGGGATGGCGATGGAGTATTTCATTCAGCAATTAATTAACGGAATTTCAGTCGGCAGTATCTACGCTCTGATCGCCCTTGGTTACACTATGGTATATGGGATTATTAAGCTGATCAATTTTGCTCACGGGGATGTTTTTATGGTGGGATCGTTTATCGGGCTGTATAGTGCCAAATATCTGGCAGATGCAGGTTTTCCTCCGATGGTTGTCCTGATTCTGTCGCTTGTCATTTCCATGACGATCAGTGCGCTGCTGGGCATAACGATTGAACGGCTGGCCTATAAGCCGCTGCGAAAATCCACGCGGATTGCCGCACTGATTACTGCCATTGGCGTATCGTTTCTGCTCGAATATACCGGAGTGCTCATTCTGGGGCCCCAGGCACAAGGCTTCCCGGACATTATGGAGAAAAAACAGTACACACTGTTCGGATCGTCGATCCAAGTGGAATCGAATCAGGTAATGATTCTGCTAACAACGATTATTCTTATGATTATTCTGCAATACATTGTCCGTTATACCAAAACCGGCAAAGCCATGCGTGCGGTATCATTCGATGTGGAAGCAGCACGGTTAATGGGGATCAACGTAGACCGTACTATTTCGGCAACCTTTGCCATCGGATCTGCGCTTGCAGCTGCAGCCGGTGTGATTTTCGGTATGACTTATAATTCTGTCGATCCTCTGATGGGTGTTATGCCAGGGCTTAAGGCCTTTGTTGCTGCAGTACTTGGAGGAATCGGAAGCATTCCGGGAGCTCTTGTTGGCGGATTACTGCTGGGAACGGTGGAGACAGAAATTTCCTCACTCGGATTTTCCTCCTGGCGTGATGGTGTAGCCTTTGCCGTATTGATTCTGATCCTAATCTTTAAACCCTCCGGACTGTTTGGCAAGAATGTCCGGGAGAAAGTATAGGAGGGAATCAGCGTGAAGAAGCTAAATAAAAATTTCTGGGTGGGGATTATTGTTGCCCTGGCCTTCTACGGAGTCGTTCAAGTTCTTCTAACAACTGGAGTATTCAATGATGTAACGAGATCCATGCTGCTTCTGATCGGTGTTAACATCATGCTGGCGGTATCGCTTAATCTGATTACCGGGATTACCGGACAATTTTCCATTGGCCATGCCGGGTTTATGTCAGTAGGTGCCTATACCTCGGCGATCCTGACTCTTGACTATAACGTTCCATTTGTTCCGGCGATTATTGCCGGTGGCTTACTCGCTGCGGTGTTTGGAGTGCTGATTGGTATGCCTACGCTTCGCCTGAATGGTGACTATCTGGCTATTGCCACCCTTGGGTTTGGGGAAATTATCCGGATCATTATGCTGAATACAGAATATGTCGGCGGTGCGTCTGGACTCAGCGGCATTCCAGCCAAAACCACGTGGACCCTACTGTTCCTGTTCACTTTGGTCACCGTTGTTGTGATTAACAACTTCATCCGATCTACACACGGCCGGGCTTGCATCGCCATCCGTGAGAATGAAATTGCCGCTGAGGCAATGGGGATTAATACGACCCGATACAAGATTATCGCTTTTACCATCGGTGCTTTGTTTGCCGGTATGGCGGGCGGGTTGTCGGCTCATACGTTCTACGTGATTACTCCGGGCAGCTTCAACTTCCTGAAGTCGTTCGAAATCATTGTTATGGTAGTTCTCGGGGGACTTGGCAGCACAGCCGGTTCTATCGTCGGAGCGGTCTTTGTTACTCTGCTCTATACTTACTTGCGCGAATTCCCGGAATGGCGGATGATCATCTATTCTATTGTTTTGATCCTGATGATGATCTTCCGTCCAAGCGGCTTGCTGGGTAAAACCAAGTTCTCTCTAGGCAAGTTCGGCACAAAGGAGGGCAAGGCAAATGACGCAATCAGCGAAAGTAGTGCTCCTTGATGTGAAAGAGGCCAGCCGCTCTTTTGGCGGACTCAAAGCCCTTAGCGAAGTTTCTCTTCATATTGACAAAGGCGAGCTTATCGGACTGATCGGCCCGAATGGTGCAGGTAAAACAACGTTGTTCAACTTGCTGACCGGAGTATACCCTCCCTCTACTGGCAGCATCCTCCTTAACAACGAATCCATCGGCGGTATGAAGCCTTATAAGATTAACCACAAAGGGGCAGCACGCACCTTCCAGAACATCCGGTTATTCACATCAATGACAGTGCTGGAAAATGTCAAAATAGCCCTTCACCAGCATGCCAGACACTCCCTGTTCTCCTCGATGCTCCGGCTGCCGAAGCATTTCAGGGGAGAGGACGAGATCACACAGAAGGCTATGGATATTCTGAAAATATTCAACCTGGCCGAGCAAAGTGGTGAGGTTGCCAGCAATCTCAGCTACGGGAACCAGCGGCGTCTTGAAATCGCGCGTGCACTGGCCGCCGGGCCGAAGCTGCTGCTCCTGGACGAACCGGCGGCCGGTATGAACCCTAACGAAACCCGTGATCTGATGAATCTCATTGCGTGGATCCGCAAGGAATTTGATCTTACGATTCTCCTGATTGAACATGATATGTCTCTGGTAATGGGCGTTTGTGACCGGATTTATGTGCTTGACCGCGGCATACTGATTGCAAATGGCACACCTGCGGAGATTCGGAGCCATCCGAAGGTCATCGAAGCGTATTTGGGACAGGAGGCGTAAGGAATATGCTCAAAGTACAGGGAATCAACGTTTATTATGGAGCTATTCATGCTCTGAAAGACCTTAGCATTGAAGTGAAACAAGGGGAGATTGTAACCTTGATCGGTGCCAATGGCGCCGGCAAGTCGACACTGCTCAAGACACTTTCAGGCCTCCTTAAGCCAAAGACAGGGAGCATTGATTTTCTCGATAAATCCATTACGAACCAGAGCGTTCAGGCGATTGTGAAGCAAGGGCTGATTCATTGTCCCGAAGGGCGGCGTGTATTCGCTAATATGTCGGTAGAGGAGAATCTGGAGCTTGGCGCTTACCTGCAGAGTCCTGCAAGTCTGGCGGCAGACTTCGAGAGAGTCTACAATACCTTCCCGAGACTTCTTGAACGCAAGAAGCAGCAGGCCGGAACCTTATCCGGCGGCGAACAGCAGATGCTTGCCATGGGCCGCGCTCTAATGGGACACCCCAAGCTGCTGCTGCTGGATGAACCGTCCATGGGGCTTGCGCCGCTTCTGGTTCAGGATATTTTCAAAATTGTCAAAGAAGTAAACGATGCCGGCACAACGGTACTGCTTGTGGAGCAAAATGCACATCAGGCCCTTAAAGTTGCCCATCGCGCTTATGTACTGGAGACAGGCAGAGTGGTGCTGGAAGGAGACGCCAAGGAATTGGCTGATTCCGAAGAGATTAAGATGGCTTATCTCGGACACTAAGTCTGTCAGGCTAACTATGCGGCATCACAGAAACAACATATACAAATTTATATTATTGGGAGGCTGGGAGAAACTATGAAGAAAATTGGGGCCATTATTTTGTCGACGGTACTGACAGCTGTATTAGCATCAGGCTGCGGCAACAACAACACAGAGAACAGCGGCAACTCTGCAAGCGGCGGGAATACTGCCGGGGACACAATCAAAATCGGTGCTGACCTTGAGCTCACAGGCGGCCAGGCTTCTTTCGGCGACTCCGCATCAAAAGGCGCGAAGCTTGCTGTACAGCAGATTAACGACGCGGGTGGTATCCTGGGCAAGAAACTGGAATTGGTCGTAGCGGATAATGCTTCGAAGTCCGAGGAAGCCACGCAGGTTGCGCAAAAACTGATTTCAAACGATAAGGTTGTTACCATTATTGGTGCTTCCACATCGACCAACACACTGGGTATCGTTCCAGTAGTCACCGAGAAGAAAATTCCACTCGTTGCAGTGGGCGCTACCAACCCTAAGGTTACTGTGGACGAACGCACCACCAAAGTGAATGAATGGGTATTCCGCGCTGCTTTTATCGATCCTTTCCAAGGACAGGTTATGGCTAACTTTGCCCTTGATTCCCTGAAAGCCAAAACTGCAGTAATCTACACAGATACTTCGAGTGATTACTCCAAAGGTCTGCAGAAATTCTTTGAAGAAACCTTCAAAGCCAAAGGCGGCGAAGTGTTGAGCCAAGAGTCTTACCAACAAAAGGATTCGGACTTCAAAGCCGTGCTGACCCGTATCAAAGCTGCTAACCCGGATGTTATTTATCTGCCAGGCTACTATGAAGAAGTAGGTAAAATCCTGAAGCAGGCACGGGAGATGGGCATCACTGCCCCATTCCTGGGAGGAGACGGCTGGGATTCTCCACAGCTCGCAGAAATCGCCGGTGCGAAGGCATTGAATGACACTTACATGTCCAATCACTACTCGCCGGAAGATACGGCTAAGGAAGTCACCAGCTTCGTGGATGCTTACAAAGCAGCTAATGGCGGAGCAGTGCCTGACGGTATGGCAGCCCTGGGTTATGACGCACTCAAGCTGGTTGCTGATGCGATTACCCGTGCCGGAGAAGCAGATCCTGCCAAGATCAAAGATGCTTTAGCAGCAACCAAAGACCTGCAGCTGGCTACCGGTAAAATTACGCTGAACGAAACACATGATCCGGTAAAAGCCGCAGTTGTTCTGAAATTTGTTGACGGCAAGCAAACATTTGAAACGAAGGTTAATCCTTAAACTGACCTTGCGCATATGATAAAATAAACCTGACTGCTGATAAGAAAGGCTCATAAGTGGGCCTTTCTTTTCGCATCCTAATATACTGTAAGCTTATACTCTCATAACATCTAAGGAGGCGGTAAAATGATTGTCGGCGTACCCAAAGAACTTAAGAATAACGAGAATCGTGTAGCCATCACGCCAGCTGGAGTAGAGGCTCTCCGCAGAGCAGGCCATGAGGTGTTCGTTGAGCAATGTGCGGGATCGGGTAGTGGCTTTGAAGACAGTGAGTATCTGGATAAAGGCGCAAGAATTGTGGAATCTTCGGCTGAAGTGTGGAGCAAGGCAGATATGATTATAAAAGTGAAGGAACCGCTCCCCGAAGAGTACGGTTATTTCCGTAAGGGGTTGATCCTGTTCACTTATCTGCATCTGGCTCCGGAAGCCGGATTGACTGCTGCCCTTGTAGAGAGTGGCGTAACAGCGGTTGGGTACGAGACGATCCAGGTGGAGGATGGCTCTTTGCCGCTGCTCATTCCCATGAGCGAAGTGGCCGGACGGATGGCGGTTCAGATTGGAGCGGGGTTGCTGGAGAAACCGCATGGCGGCAAAGGTGTGCTGCTTGGCGGCGTTCCAGGTGTTCAGCCTGGTGAGGTGGTGATTGTGGGTGGAGGCATTGTGGGTACCAACGCAGCCAAGGTTGCGCTCGGGTTGGGAGCAAGAGTTACCGTGCTGGATGTGAATGCGACCCGGCTCCGGGTTCTCGATGATATTTTTGACGGGCGTCTGGTTACCCTCATGTCTGATTCTTATCATATTGAACAAACTGTCCGCAAAGCGGACCTGCTTATTGGGGCTGTGCTCATTCCGGGCGCCCGGGCACCCAAGCTGGTGAAAGAGTACATGGTGCAGCAAATGGCGGAGGGTTCTGTCATTGTGGATGTTGCAGTTGATCAGGGGGGTTCAATAGAAACGATTGACCGGATCACAACCCATGAGAATCCGACCTATGTGAAGCACGGGGTTGTCCATTATGCTGTGGCTAATATGCCGGGCGCTGTGGCACGGACCTCGACACTGGCGCTTACGAATGTGACCATCCCCTATGCCTTACAGATCGCTAATCTGGGCATTCATGTTGCTGCATTGAACAATGTTGCCTTGGCCCGCGGGATTAACGTGGCTGCTGGATATGTAACCAATCTGGCTGTAGCGCAAAGCCTGGGCTATGAAGCTGCGGATGGCATAGAAGTGTTGGCCGCTGCCGGAGGGCGAATCTAAGTGCGAAAGCTCAGGTCGATATCTTTTGGGGTAGGAATGAAAGGGCGGGGAGGACGGATTGCAGACAGATGCAGCTCCCCGCTATTTGATGAAAAAAACTTCTTGTCAAAATCCGCTATGTTTGATATACTCATTTTTGTTGTGACAAACACATAAGTTATCAATCAAGGCTCGTTGGTCAAGGGGTTAAGACACCTCCCTTTCACGGAGGTAACATGGGTTCGAATCCCATACGAGTCACCATATGCGGTAGTGGTGGAATGGCAGACACGCTATCTTGAGGGGGTAGTGGGTGTATACCCGTGGAGGTTCGAGTCCTCTCTACCGCATACAGTCACAATAGACCGCTCCTGAATCAGATATTTCGTCTGATAGGGAGTGGTCTTTTTTGTATAGAACAGGCTGGTTCCCGCCAGCAAAAAAGCTAAGATGGAGGTAAGCCCAAAAGCTCTGAAATCTGGCGCCGGTAGCGCTCGGCTCTACGAGTGCCATGGATCAGGTTGGACAGGCGATAGGGTGGGATATCATAAATCTCACAGAATTTTTTCTGGTCCAGGTGCAGCTCTGTCAACCGCTGTTTGATTGCCCAGCCGTAGGGGGTTATGGGGCGTTTGCTATTCAAAAGGGGCTCACCTCTTATCGACTATCCAGCCGTATGATATAATGGGATAAGACATAATAATAGTTAATTATATACTTTTTTGCGTCATTTTACAATATTAATTACGCAATTAAGTGTGTCTAAATATAGTGGAAGGCGGTTGGCATATGCAGTCCATATACGAACGAATTGAATACTTAATTAAGCAGAAGGGGATCACCAAGAAATCGTTCTGCGAACAGTTGAATATAAGTACCGGGAATATGGGAGACTGGAAGAGGGGTAAGTCAACGCCCGGGACGCATAAGCTGATCGAAATTGGGGCTTTTTTTCATGTGAGCCTGGATTGGTTAATCTTAGGCAGAAAAACACCTGAAATGGTGCGTGAAGGTTCGGAAGAATATTTTTTTGGACAAATTCGGCAATTGAATTGCCAAAGTAATGAACTGTTGCCTGAAGAGCAGAATTTCATTAAGGAATATATCGCCTTCACCCAATATCGCAAGCAAAAGGAAATGGAAGAAAATTCTTAATCATAGTAACTTTACTTTTCGTAAGAATCGATTTATAATATTGAATGTTGGCCTCAAACAATGCTTTAGTTAAAGTACACACCGCGCGGTAGTGGTGGAATGGCAGACACGCTATCTTGAGGGGGTAGTGGGTGTATACCCGTGGAGGTTCGAGTCCTCTCTACCGCATAATATTTACAGCAAAAAACCCTTGATGATTCAAGGGTTTTTTGCTGTAAATGTTTTTAACAAAACTGACTAAATAATAAAACTTATCTAAGTAAGATATTGATATTTGGGGTATCTGGCGAACATTCGAACATCTTCTATCCAGAGGTGTTCAATCACGGACGGGAAGAAAAATGAAAACTTCAAATTGATTATCTGTGTTTATTACTTTCATATGTCCTCCGTATTTTTCTGCCGCCAGTTGAACGTTGGACAGGCCTAATCCGTGGAAATTCCGATTTTTTAGAGGATAAGATCCGGATTGTTCTGATATATTTGGACATGAGTTCTCCACGTGGATAAATAACTTATTATTTTCGTTGGAAATCTGAAGTTTAATCCATCGGTCCATCGCGTTATGAACTAATTGCGTTGCTTCAATAGCATTTTCAAGAACATTCCCAAGTATGATGCATAAGTCGTAACAGTCCACTTGAATATCTTCCGAGAGAATATTTATTCTATGTTCCATTCTTATCTGATTATCGTCAGCAACATTTAATGCATGGCTCACCAGGGCGTCAATAGCAAGATTACCGGTCGATACTCTTTCACACGAAGAGTGAATTTTGTTCAGGGTTATGTTAATGTGTTCAGTTGCTGTTGCCAATTGATTCTCCCGAATACATGTTTCAATAAATAACAACTGTTTATTTGTATCATGAATAATCCGTTTGATGCTGTTAAATGAATGGGTTATGTCATGATAACTATTATCTTGAAACATCATTTGCATATGTAATTGAACATTTTCGTCCGCTAATTTAAACCTTTCCATCATCCTGTCGAACAGAATTATGATAATGATATTAATAAATAATATACCGATTATGGAGAGGGCGTGATGCAGGTTTTTTTGTGAATAGTAAAATAAGG
>NZ_LVYZ01000028.1:0-142602 GCF_001909095.1 Paenibacillus sp. P46E | reverse complement strand
CACTACTACGGAACGATCCGCCATCTCTCAACCCTTCGGCTTGGTTTTCCCTTTCGGTTATACCGCCCCTACCTTGTTCGCGTTTGCGTCAAGGAGACTATGAGACTTCCCTCAGTTATCTGCACCTTCTGTTCCATCCATCCTGACCCTAATCACGTCGATGAGTCTTGCAGGTCATTTCCCTTTGTGTGTTTTCCTGTAAGATATACGATTTCGTATAGGTTTCCCCGTTTTTACGGCGGGTCACCCAGCATCGCCGCCACCTCTGGTTCACTGCATTCCGGGCTGGACTTTGCCTGCAGGCCCTTCGGATTCTTCCTTACGGAAGACACCCTGCCCTTCCGGCAACTTCGGTTGCCGGAAGTCTGCTTCGGCTACGGCACTTTAAAGGGTAAAGTCACCGGGTGGATTTGAACCACCTAGATGGTGCGACTGTGAGGCGCACATAAAAAAAGGACCTGTCATCAGACAGTCCCCTTGCATGATCATCTGGCAACGATGATGTTTGGATCTATTCGGGTCAATTCTTGTTCAACAAGTCTGGAACGATGTTAGGCAACCGTGCAGCTATCCGTTACCGAAACCGCTGACAGATCTGCATTTGCAGCCAGATTCATGATCTCATTACTTTTCCCAGCACCAGTGTAATGCTCTGGGCCAAAAAGCTTAATGCCAGGGCCGGAGACAAAAATAGAAAGTTGGAGGCGATAAGCAGCATCGCAGCCAGCTTCATGTAAGGATAATATTTGGAGGGAATTGTTGACTGCTGACTAATGCCGACCGGAGCTATAAAAAAGATGATAAGGACAGCTGCCATTGTTGCTGTAATGGTCCACATCTGTCCCACCGCGATCAGCGAAATGCCTGTAAAAAGAATGGTGGATACTACTACGCATTGCAGATTGGATTTCAAATGTATGCCTCCGGTCAACTGGCGAAGAAGTGCGAACGAGATCAGTATAGTGGCTATCTCTCCTGTCCGTCCGGTATACAGTGATATACCCAGTGTCGCGGCGACAATAAAAAACAGATTGAGCATCATGGAAATCGCAAATGTAAAAACTTCAATTGATGATGGATGATCCGGTACAGAGCGTTTTAGCGATCCGGCTATCCTTGAAGCAAGCATTTCAATCATTCATTTTCTCCTTTCTAATGGAGGAGTACGGGTAGAACACAACAGCAAAAAAAGCAAAATAACCCCTGTCAAATTCATAAAGAAAACACGCCAGAAAATACGGACAAAGCCGGATATAAATAGTCCATACTATTCGTTATGCAGAGAAGTTTGTGAATGAGAAATAGGACCAAAAATGAATAAAATCAAAAAAAACTGTGACCTACTAAAGGCCAGATGTAATCTACCGCCCTCAACTTGAAGAACGACATCATCATGGAAAAAATCCGTCATTTGTACACTATCTCTCCCCATTATATTGAATATTCTTCCAGCGGTATAGTTGATTTCTGTTAATTAATAGATGTAGAAACAGAAGAAGCCTCCCATAGAACCGAACGGTTCATGAAAGGCTTCTTATCCTGTTACTTGCAATATCCATTCAAGGCAAGCCAGGAGGCGCATGCCTCTGTCCAACCTCGGGTATGGGGCTCATCGTCAGCCAGGCCAAGCCCATGCTCGCCATGTGCGTATACATGAAGATCAAACGGAATATGATGACGGCTTAACGCAGCGGCGAATTGCAGGCTGTTCTCGACCGGCACTGCCCCATCATCAGAGGTATGCCACAGAAAGGCAGGCGGTGTTGCTGCCGTTACCTGAAGCTCACTGCTGAGCCGTTCAGTCAGCTCCGGATCCGGCTGGCTTCCCAGCTGATTTTCTTTTGAGCCCTGGTGGGTCACACCTTCTGCCATAGATATTACCGGATAACAGAGTATCAGCAGATCCGGGCGGCTGGACTGGCGTTCCAGGGGCTCTGAAGCAGCTTCATCCCCGGCATCGAATAGAACACCGGCAGAAGAAGCTAAGTGTCCGCCTGCCGAAAATCCCAGGATACCTAATCTGCCGGGATCAATTCCAAACTCATCTGCACGGTAACGGATCGTGCGGAGCGCACGCTGAGCGTCATGCAGTGCATGGGGATAACCATAAGGTGCTACCCGATAACGCAGCACAAAGGCTGATATTCCCAGGGTGTTCAGCCATTCTGCAACCGGTCCGCCTTCATGATCTGCCCGCATGGCGTAGGCGCCGCCAGGACAGACGATCACAGCAGCATTCTTCTTGCCTTCCACCAGATAAGGTGTAATTGCCGGACAATCCTCATCACTTGTTCCCAGTGCTCCGGGTGCCCCCTCCGGCCATAACAATAATGTTTCCATCTTCATCCCTCAAGCTTTCTTTCAATAGGATAGATTCATTCAGGAAATCGCTTTCTTTCCCTTCAACAAGTCTATCAAGGTCTTACAGTTCATGCAATCAGTTCATCATGCCATCATTCATTCGCCCAGCGGAAGCTTCGTTCCTGTAGCAGTCACCGTGATTTGTTGTCCATAAACCATGATGTTTGCTCTTCCACCTCGTAGTGCCGTGAAGCATACATGATTTCTGTCCACTTCAATTCCCAGCAGCACACCCGCATACTTTACCCGGAAGTGATAAGAGGTCCAGCGCTTCGGTAAGGTTGGCCGGAAAGAAAGACATTCCCCGTCCGACCGCATACCACCAAAACCATACACAATATTCATCCAGGCTGCGGCAATGGAAGTGGTGTGCAGACCTTCACGTGTATTCCGGTTATAGTTGTCCAGATCCAGCCGGGTTGCGAACTCAAAGAAATGATAGGCTTCCTCATATTTGCCGATCTCGCTGGCCAGAATGGAGTGTATCGAAGGTGATAGCGAGGATTCATGGATGCATCTCGGCTCATAATATTCATAGTTGGCCAGCTTGGCTTCCCGGGAGAACTCCCCATTATATAAGAACATAAACATCAGCACATCTGGCTGCTTAATCATGTCATAGCGGTATAACCGGTCATAGGACCAGTTCGAATACAGCGGAAAATCGGTTACCGGAATCGAATGAATATCGATATGTGGCATATCAAAATACCCGTCATGTTCCTCGTACACTCCAGTGACTTGGTCATGAGGTATCCTCATATGTCCGGCCTTGTTATCCCAATCGGCTAATTCCTCCGGCATGAGTCCCGTTTTCTTCATTAGTTCAGAATAGGCGTCCGGCACCAGTGTCTCCATTGTGGCAATCGTCTCCAGCGTAAACTCGAATAATTTCTTCGCCATGAGATTAATGTAGCAGTTATTATTAACCATCAGCTGGAATTCATCTGGCCCCATCACGCCAAAATATCCATATTCCCCGCTGCGCTGCCCCCACTGTCCGCGCGTAGCATAGAAACGGCTGAGCTGAATCAGCATTTCAGCGCCTTTACTGTACAAAAATTCTCTGTCACCTGTATTTTTCACATAATGCCAAATACCATAGGAAAGAGCCGTACCAACATGAAGCTGGAGGTTGGAATGCTGCCACAGGTCGCAGCTTTCCGTCCCGTCGATCGTGGCAATCGGATAACAGGCCCCTTCACAATCGACCTCCCGCGCGCGGTTCATTGCTTCCGGAAGTGTTTTGTAGCGGAATTCCAGCAGGCTTTTGGCCGCCTTAGGGTTGTTGAATATATAGAACGGCAGACAGTACGTCTCCGTATCCCAGAAGGCCAGCCCCCGGTAGGCTTCGCCTGTCAGCCCTTTGGCTCCGATATTATAACCGGGATGATCGCCATGATACGTCTGATACAGCTGAAAAATACAGAAACGGATCCCCTGCTGGTTCTCCGGATCACCTTCAATCAAGATGTCACTGGTCTCCCATATTTCATTCCAGTAAGCGGATTGGGCAGCAAATACTTCTGCTTCATTCAGTTCCGAGGCACCCGCTGCCAGCCCGAGCCCTTCGTGCCAGAGTTCGTCTTCCTTACGGGAAGCATCAGTATTTATACAATGGACAGCAAGCTTCGTATAAGAAGCCATCTCTCCTTGTGTTAATTGCAGCTTAAACGCCTGCCCGATATAGCGGTCACGTTCTACCTTTTCAGTGTGCAGTTCTTGAGAAGAGTGCAGGACAAAGCCGGAAAACAGCTTATTGCCCGTGTTCAAGGTGCTGGCCATAATTGCACTCACATTACCTTCTACTCCGCTGCGCAGACTCCTCCACATACTCTGACCGCGTTCCTCATGGATGACGCCGAAATCAAGTCCGGTACAAATCTCCACATCACCCGAGAAATTCAGAGGCTCAAACCTAACCTGCTGGAGACCCAGATGAGCATGTGTCATACTAACCAATCTGGTGAAAGTAAGCCGCAATCTCTTTCCGTTCTCCAGCAGCCAGATCAACTCCCGGCGGTAAGTACCTGTGCGAAAATCCAGCCTGCGGCTGTAATCCGTAATTTTGCTGCGGGCCAGATCCAACTGTTCACCATCTACCGTAAGGCGCGTATGCAGCCAGTCCACCGCATTTACCATATAGCGCAACGAGCGGATCATTCCCTTGTAAGGGTTACCTATCTCCTGCTGCTCATACAGGCCGCTGAAATAACTGCCCAGCAGGGAGTCCCCGCCATAGCCCTCCTCGGCGTAGCCGCGCACCCCCATATACTCGTTCCCTACCGAAAAAACCGACTCCGAGGTCCGGTTCCGCTGCGGGTCGAAGCCTTCCTCGATGACGGCCCATGGGTCGACCTTCAGATATTTGTCTGCTACCTTTGCCATTGTTTGAATTCTCCTTCTCCCGGGTTGTGTCCACCAGTTCCGTGAAGAAACCGCCAGACCCTCAATTCCAGCGTAGCTCGGAGGGAAAGAAAGGCCAATGTCAGCCGATAACAGAGTTATGTGCATTATTACGGAGTTGAAAAAAACCTGCAGGTTGCGTTATGATCAGAAAAGCTGAAAAAATCAATCTTTATCACAAAGCAAAATAACAGGTTCTCCCATTATCTGTGTATAATAGGCGACGACTGCTACAATATAGAGCGTATTTAAGACTTCAATCCCTTGTTCAGACTAAAATCATATTAAATCTCACACCTTTGAAGTGAAAATTATCACAATGTTAAAAATTCGACACTTTTTCACGAAAATTTTCACCCATAAAGAGGAATTTCAATGTATAATTAATTTAAAATTTACTGAAAAACTGAGGGAATAAAGGGGATGTCGATTATGATAAAGGAACATTATAATGTTATCGAAGCCCACGGCAATACAAACTGTTTCTCCGAACAGAACTTTAACCGGCTTCTGGTTACAATGAAAGAGCGTATGGTACCTGAGGGCTCTCATTTGTTCTGGGAAGGCGACTTCTCGGATAAATTGTTTTATATCAAACGTGGACGTGTGAAACTAACCAAATCAACTGACGAAGGCAAAGAACTCATTCTGTATATGTATCAGGCCGGCGATATGGTAGGTCAGGCAGACCCCTTCTTCAGCACCAAGCACAGCTTCACCGCTGAAGTGATTGAAGAAAGTGAAGTTGGCGTTATCGAGCAGAAGGATCTGGAGATTCTGATCTGCCAGCATTGTGATTTTGCCATCGACTTTATGAAATGGATGGGTATCCATCACCGTCTCACACAGACTAAATTCCGTGATCTGATGATGTACGGCAAGCCTGGTGCTCTCTGCTCCACGCTGATTCGACTGGGCAATACTTACGGCGAGAAGACCGGGGACAGCATTTTGATCAACAAAAAAATTACGCATACGGATCTCTCCAACATGATCGGCGCAACCCGTGAGAGCGTCAACCGGATGCTGAGTGATCTGCGTAAAAAAGATGCTGTGGAATATGAGAATGGCATGATCGTCATCAAGGATCTTACGATGCTTCAAGACATCTGCCACTGTGAATTATGTCCTAACGAAATTTGCCGCATTTAATTTCCTAATACTAATACCCTCTATTCACCTCAATGAAACATATATGACCCGGAAATGCAGCATCAATTAATAGAGTGGTCAAAGGCGCCTTGTCCGGCGTCTTTTTTTCATGTTGAAGGTAGACTTTTCACCTCCCAGTCATCAAAAAATCCAACCTCCCGAGGCAAAGAGCCTTCATTCACCCATGCAACCGCCGCTAACGTCACAGGCGAAGCCGAATCCAGTGTAATTGCCGGCAACTCCACCCACTCCGTTCCCAGCGAATCCTGTTCAGCAAACTCCGTAATCCCTGATACTGCAGCATCTGCGGCAATTCCTACGGTATAGAGAGCGGCTATATGGTGCATGTGGGTAAAGGCATCTTCCTGATATCGGACAAACCAATCAAACGTCCCCAGATTGCATTCTACCGTTACTGTAAGCCCGGTTTCCTCCATAAACTCCCGTACCAATCCTTCCGCCAGGGACTCATTCTCCTCCAGTCTGCCTCCAGGCAGATCAAATCTTCCTCGATAAGGGCCTCTTCCTTTACGTATGACCAGCAGCTTCCCGTCATTCACACAAATTCCGTATACCCCAAAATGATTAAAGCTCTTCATCACGGATTCACTCCCCGGCGTATCACGATATATGTATTTTTACAAAACGGTACCCATGTCTTCCATAATGTCTCAAAATCGCGGATGAATACTTTTCGGTTATAGCAGGTTTCGTTACAGTTAATTGTGTGTTCCAAAGAGTCAGCCAAGTAAAAATATTCATCATCATAACCAACGACTGGTACAAAATGCAAATACCTTTGGTCAGGTAAAACCCGTATAAACGCAATAACCGGAGTGCCTAGATTCACTTGTTTCTTTAAGGTATCAACATTCCCTGAGCAAAAAAAAGCGTCATACCCAAGCTTCTTAAAGAACAAGAGAACGCCCTTAGGCGTAATTGTTCCATCATATAACTTTCTAGGGTAATCTTGATAGAGCTTGTTGCCATCCGCCTCCATCCCAAAATGTCTCATGATGTATGCGCTTGAAAATGCAGCGCATTCATAATTATGCTGAATGTCCATCCTATTCGAGGATTGGATAACATACGAATTCGGAATCGCATTGGTCGAAATGAAGTCCTTAGTCGGGAGAACAAAATAATATAAAACTAAACCAGCCAGGCATATACCTATTGCTATTGGCGGAATAAGAATAAACCCCATTGTATTCCTCCTAAAAATTCTGTATTTGGCTTTCTCATGACCCAACAAGTCCTTCAAAATTGCACCGCCAATCAGACACCCATGCGGGAAAATAACCTAATCGGTGAGCTACTCTCTATGAGGCAATGTTACTTGCGATTACGTCATAACTCGGTATCTCTCCACGTTCCAATATATCAAAAGTTAGCCTGTTTACAAGATAACTAGCCAATCCCAAATTACGATACTGTTGTAATACTTCTATACCAATTTGCCACAGTTTTGCACAGGTTTTGCTTGTTCCTGCCACACCAACAATTTCCCCGTTTTGCTTTGCAAGCATAGCTAGATCAGTCTGCCAGAGAAGATTCGTATTATAAATAATAGCTTCACTGAATCTTGTAATATCAAGTAAACGTACCTCTTCTTCTCGCTCAATCAGTTCAAATGAAAAAAAGTTCAGTGGTGCCATTGGTTTTATTCTTTTTACATCAGGTAGAAAATGCAAGTAAAGACCTCTGATAAATGGCAAGGAGAATACGGTATCCCTGTTTTTGCCTTGCATCTGTGTTTTGGCAATTAGCAAGCGTTCGGGTGTAGCCGATACGACAATTGATTTTCCCATAGACAGGATTTCGAAATAACGTGTATTTCTCGGAAATGGTCTACATCCAGGATTTTCTTTAGCTTCAACAAAAATAATGCTGTCCCTCTCGCTGCTCAGGTCATTGATAGAGCAATTCAGGTCAATTGCAAGTTGTGATGACACAATGAACAGCATTTCTTTTTGTGTCATAATCATTGTTACCCTTCCTTTCGCTTCGCCAACGGTTATTCAAGTTTCGCTCACCCAATGAACACTGCATAAGAAAACATTAATCCACGATTCATCAGCCTTTACGTCTCTATATTTTGGTAAATGAAAAAGCTTACAAATTCACACATGCAGCTTCGAATAGCCCATGCCATCTCTTCCAACTGGCTTATATTTAGCTAACGTCTTCCGTATTTACTAAGTTTATTTAGAAGTTTCGAAAGTCCAAAAATACAAAGCAAAGTTATTCCTGCAAAGATAGGCATTGATGAAGCAAATAACAAAACTACAATTACGAATAACAAAACTCTAAATATCTTAATTGCAAGTATCATATGAAAACTCCTATTAAGTTTGTTTCGAAATATATTTCTTCAATAACTCCGAAATATCCTGCCCCGTTAGAGCTTACAGATGCTCTTATAATCTCTTCCCATTTCGATAGATAAAGTAAGTGCCCTTCTTCATCAACCAGGGTGTAAGTACAATTAACATATTTTCTTTGAAAATATTTCGAAACTGCGGGCGTCCATATATTACCCTGGCCGCCTTGCCAAATATTCACCTAGAGGAGTACGGCAAGAATTCCTCGTTTTTAGGTTCTTCAATTTTCAAAAACTAATTTTGCCCATAGGGTCTTCACTACATTAAGAGTCTCGGTATGCATGTCCCTGGTTAGAACATACTAACTAGTCGAAATGGGTAAACGACTCAATACAGACAGTCTGCCAGATTCCGCAGCATAACCGTTTTTCACTCGATGCATAGTCGAAATCGATCGTTACCAGGGGTCAGGAATGTCTAGTTTATTAATTGAACACTAAGTTAAGCGAGTGTGTTCCTTTCAACCGTTCGTCTACTCACACAGCCATTTAGTGAACTACTAAAGGTCTCTTGCAGTAAGGCCTTGTGAATGCTTACAGCTTTACCATAATTACGGATTGTAAAAATCCACAACCGTCTCCCCTTTCACAAACGGTCCCAGCAGCCGGATTTGCTCATAAGGTGCCAGCGGATTGGCAATCCGCCGCAGCATCAGCTCAGCCGCCCGTTCCCCTGCCTCCTGTACAAGCAGTATCGGACGCGACAGGCCAGGGCAGGCTGCCAGCTCCCCATGCTCCAACGCAATGATTGAAATCTGCCCCGGAATATCGAGTCCCAATTCTTGTACCTTCCGCAGAATTGGCCAGGCTTGTCCATGATTCGCCGAGAGAATAGCCGTAGGGCCTCCTGTCTGAAGAATGTCCGATAAGTCAGTAAGCCAATTCGGATCACCGGGGTTCACATGATGCATCTGCCTATTACCGGGAATTCCCCAGCGTGCGCAGGCAGCCACGAAGGTCTGATGGCGCAAGCGGAATCCCCGCTGCCCTTCCGGCTCGCCCACGTACAGAATTCGGCGGTGTCCGCTCCGGCAGAGCTCATTCACCGCAAGAATCATCGCATGCTGGACATCCCAGATTACACTGTCCACCTCAGCACCTTCGGGCGGGAAATTGATCATTACTTTCGGAAGAGCGAGCTGCAGCAGACTCGTCTCTGCCCAGACGGGCAGCAGCGGAGACAGGAACAATCCGTCGAAGTAGAGAATTCCGCTCTCCTCCAGCCAGTCCGCCAGCCTGTCCGGCTGGTGTCTCTCAAACGGCAGCAATATGGATTGTACCCGATGGCCCAGCTCATTCAGACGCCGGTGCAATCCATGGAACTGCAGAGTCAGAAAAGAGTGGTCCGCAGGCATCAGCATGACGAACCGGCGCGGTTTGCCGGCCGCATAGGCAATGGACTCAGCGGCAAGTCCCGCTTCCTGAGCTTTGGTCGCATAATTCATTTCCCGGGCGGTGGCGAACACCAGCCTGCGGGTCGCTTCCGACATACCAGGCAGCCCGCGCAGCGCTTTGGATACTGTGTAGACGCTCAGCCCCAGACGATCGGCCAGATCACGCAGCGTGACCGTTTTTCTCTTCGACACACGGCTTCCCCCTTTAACTTAGCAATTTCATTCTCTCATAGCCCTCCTGCAATGCAATCCCCAAACCACCCAAAGTACAACTAAAATCAAACTATAACCCCTTGTTCCTTATATCTATTATAAAGCTAAGCTCTATATAGAAAGGATGAATATGGTGAAAAAAGAACGGATGAATCTGCAGGTGGCCGCAGAGGTATATGAGGAGGCCGATGTCGTCGTTATCGGGGGAGGTCCAGCCGGGACAGCGGCGGCCATCTCCGCCGCCCGCTGCGGACAGAAGGTGATTCTGCTGGAGCAATCGGGGCAGCTTGGCGGGATGGGAACACTGGCTAATGTCAGCATCTATATGAGTGTCGGCAACGTGACCGGCATCTACCGTGAAATGCTTGAGGAGACAACTCCAGAAGCCGTTCCCGGCTCCCACCTGGTGTCGCTGCACTCCCGGAAGGACCAGTATTCGCCCTTTGCGGTGCGCCATTATCTGAACGGCAAACTGTACCGGGAGAAGGTTAAGGTCTACTACCATACCGTCTATGTCCAGCCGATCATGGAGGGGCAGCGGGTACGGGGAGTAATGGCCTGGACCCGGGAAGGGCTGAAAGCCTTCATGGGCGGGATTGTGCTGGATTGCTCAGGGGACGCCGCTGTGGCCAGAGATGCCGGAGTGCCCATGCGCCACGGCCGGGAACAGGACGGATTAACTCAGCCCATGACCCTTATGTTCACCATGCAGAATACCGGCAAGCCGGTTGCCCCTTATCTTCCTGAGGACTGTGAGGTATATGAGTCAGTAGACGATCTGCCGCAGGGACGCCACCTGTACTGGGAAAAGAATGACGACGGCACGCTGTTAGTCAATATGACCCGCGTTAAGGGCAACGGTGCCCGTATTGAAGATATCAACTTTGCGGAGCGCGAGGCTCTGCGCCAGGTTTTCTCAACGGCCCATTATTTGCAGCGCAACGGGTTTGAGAATTACACTATTGCCCATATTCCCGGCCAGACCGGTGTGAGGGAAACCGGGCAAATCGTTGGCCTGTACACATTGACCGAACAGGATTTGCTTGAAGCCCGCAGGTTTGGCGATGTTGTCGCGCAGACCAATTATGAAATCGATATTCACAGCCCTGACGGACAAAAAACGACGGAGGAGCGCCAGCTGGGAAGCTACGATATTCCGTACCGCTGTATGGTGCCTGCCGGTGTACAAGGGCTATTGGTAGCGGGACGAAGCATTTCAGCGACTCATGTAGCCATGTCCTCCATGCGCGTGCAGGCCACCTGCTACGCGCTGGGTCAGGCCGCCGGAATTGCAGCAGCTGTCGCCAAGGAAGCGGGCACCGTCTGTATGGCGGATATTTTAATTCCGCGGCTGCATCAGTTACTGGCTGAGCAGGGCGTGCAGTTTCATGGCGGCGCGCCGTCTGCTGGGAACAACGGCCAGCGGGTTGCCCCCTGAATATTCTGGGAATTATAAGCCGTTACAGCAACCGGGCCGGGCTATCTGCTGCCCTGCCGGAGCAGCATACGGTAACGGCCCGGTGGTACACCCGTCAGACGTTTGAAGCTGCGGCAAAAATAAGACAGATCTTGAAATCCGGCTGTCATCGCAACCTCGATCAGCGGCATCGTCTCAGCTTCCAGCAGCTCCTTGGCACGGTTGATCCGGTAATGTATTAAATATTCCAGGATCGTAATGCCGGTCTCCTGCTTAAAGATCCGGTGCAAATAGGAACGGGAGAAATGAAAATAACGGGACATCTCTTCCAGCCGGAAGGGGAACTTGTAGTGGTCGGCAATGTAGCCGGTCATCTGCTCCGCGAGCAGTTTCCTGCGCTCCTCCGCTTGCCGGGGCGGCGGCTCCGCCTTCTGTCGTGTCAACGCAGCGAACAGCCGAAGCAGAAGGCTTTGCACTTCTAAGGTGTACGCTTCCCTCTTGCCTGCAAGCTCGCTTTCCAGTTCGAGCAAAATGGCCCGGACGCTCTCCAGCTGGCCGATGTTCAGCTGCCGGAGCACAGAAGCAGACACTCCATCGGGCAGCCATTTGCAGACTTGCTCCGCTGCGGAGCGGTCTACGCCGCAAAGCCTGTCCAGATAGCTCTCGTCTACTGAAAGAATCAGCCGGTGCAGCGGCTGGCCATTGGCTGGTCTGGGCATATGAAGCACGGACGGCCTCACAATAATCAGGCTGCCCGCGAAGATCCCGTAGGCTTGATCTCCGGCAATGAATCCTCCGCTGCCTGCCAGGCAGAAGTACCATTCATAACCGTGATGCGAGTGCAGTTCTGCCTGCTTGACGCCATTAATGCGCTGTACACATTGAACCGGGTAATCTGCAAGCGCCCTGTTCGTCATATCATCGACAATATAGGAATTCTGCTTCTTCAACCCCACTGAAGGAGCAGGTTTCAACTCCTCATTTACGGATCTCATTCCAGACATGCCAAGCTTCCTTTCCTCATCCGTATAAGTGTACAATCCTCCAATACATCGGGCAGGATCGACCAAGAATTCATACAGGCAAGTCACTTATACTGCTTAATATAAGCTCAACTCTACATCACAGGAGGACTAGTAGATTATGACAACATTACCTTCACCACAAACACTTGAGCGCGCAGCGAGCAAAGTGTACTCCTATATGCTGCTGGACCATTCCGGCAATTGGGGAATGGACATGGCGCATTGGGATTGGGTTCCCGGCGTAGGTGCCGCCTCTATCCTGGAATATTATCAGCAGGACGGCGGCGAGGAGATTGTAAACCGGCTGTCAGAATGGGCACTGAAGCATTTGCACCAATCCGAGCATGCAAAGGTTATTAACTCCATGGCTCCGTTTGCCGTCTTTCCCGCACTGTACAGCGCCACAGGGAATCCTGTCTTTAAGGAGACCGCGGTCCGTACCGGTCAATGGATGCTGCATGAAGCGCCAAGAACCCGGGAGGGCGCTTTCGAGCATACTGTAACGGAACAGGCAAGCTTTCCGGAGCAGGTCTGGGCGGATACCGTGTTTATGGCTGTGCTGTTTCTGGCCCGTCTAGCCCGGCTGACCGGAGAAACCGAATATGCCCGGGAAGCCGTCAGCCAGCTGGAGCTTCACCTGAGACTGCTTGAGGATGAACAGAGCGGCGTGCTGTTTCACGGCTGGAACTGTATCACCGGTGACCATATGTCCGCAGCCAGATGGGCAAGAGCCAACGCCTGGATCGCCCTTGCAGCGCCCATGATTCTGCAGGAGGTGGAGGGGCTGCTGCCGGTGCCTGCCTCCATTCCGGAGAGATACTCCCGCTTGATGGCGGCGTTAATCGGTTATCAGAGTCCGGCCGGGCTCTGGCATACGGTCATGGACCGGACAGACTTCTATCTTGAAACCTCCGGGAGCGCCGGCATCGCAGCCGGGATATTCAAGGCTGTACGGATGGGCCTGCTCGGCGAAGCAGCTCTGAGACCTGCCGGTGCCGCACTTGAAGCGGTGCTGGGCACGATCAAGGTCGATGGGGAGGTTGGCGGCGTCTCCGGCGGCACTCCGGTGATGCCCACCGTGGAGGCCTATAATGAAATCTCTTGCATACCGACTCTCTACGGTCAAGGCCTGGTGCTCATTCTTCTGGCCGAAGCCATGAAGTGAAGCCGGACGCACCCACCAAAGGCACCGCAAGCATGCGGTGCCTTTGGTTTTTTGCCGGGCCTCTGCCGCAGCGCTTATTGTTCATAGACGGACAATCCGCTTACAGCAATGGACCGGAAATGCCGAAGGTCAATCTCCTGCTTTCCACACGCATGTCCTTCCTAGTCCTGTCCTCTCAGCACCTCCACCCGGTCAGGCTTCAGCCGTAGCTTAAGCTCCAATCCCCCTTCTCCTGTATCCCAGTTCGCGATAATCTCCTCCCTGTCGACCACTGCCGATAATGCTCCCTCCATAGAGTCCCGGATAAGGAACGGTACGTCCTTCTCTTCAACAGACAGAGCAAAGATTACGGCCGCTTGTTCCAGTGCCGTGAAATCAATCTCGCGGCGTTCTCCGCTATACAACACCAGATCAAGGCCGATCCTGCCGTCAGTTCGGGTAATTTCCCACTTCGGCTCTCGCACAAGCGGCGTTTCCCTCCCCGCAAACCGGGCATACAAACCGCGAAGGGAAAGCTTCACCCCGCCTATGGATACCCTCGCCCCGCCGTCCACAGCTTCGGCGGTTACACCGCCCAGGCTGCCTCCGATTTCCAGCCGCAGGCGCAGATCCTCCGTCTGAATGCCGCCGTCGATCCGGTCTAGTCCGATATGGGTATCTCCGCCGTTCAGCGAGAGCTGAAGACCGCACAGCACATTTCCCTTGCGCTGCTCGGCGGAAAAGACGGGCGCGGAAAAATCATAGCCATCATGCAGCATTCGCAGCGCCGCATAGACCGTTCCGCCGGAACCGTCCACATAGGCCAGCAGATTACGCCGCTGGTTCCACATGACCTCCTTGCTGGCCGAACCAAGCACATAGCGCGTGGTCATGTAAGTAACAGCGGTTTTTTCATAGCCGTCTTCACTGCGGTAATACACCTCGCGTACTTCCCTTTCGGCGGCTTCCTTGAACAGGGCGCGGTAGGGTTTGGGACAGGAAATGCCAAGGTTGTACCATTCCAGATCGTAGAACATATCTGCGGGAGCGAAAAAGTCCAGTTCTCCCTCCAGCGCCAGTTGCAGGAACGCCTTGGTTGCATCCGGCAGTAGGGTGGAATAACAGCGGCTATGCGGTCCCGCCCATTGCCCTGTGGACGCGTGAAAGTGCCGTGCCACCCCCTCCCAAGCCAAATTCAGCATATCCTCGCATATTTCCAGCGACCGGCTGATCCTGGTCACGGAGCGGATGCGCGACAATTCAATAATCGCCACCTTGGTGTACGTCGGACTGTTGTATTCCTGAAACGTCCGGGTTCGGCTGGCATATTGATGGAAGGCCTCGAATTTCTGCAAGCCGTAATCCAGATAGCGCGAATTCTGAAACACTTCTCCCGCGAGCAGCGTCACAAACGATCCCATAATGGCGATATTCGTATAATGCGGACCCATGTTGCGCCGGATGATGGATTCACAGGCGTGAAATACAGATTCCTGCACCTTCTCCAGCAGTTCCGCGGGCATCCGGTGTCTATGTCGAATTACGGTTGTTAGAAGTACTTTTCCGATAAAGTCCGCCCAGTTCCAATCCGGGGGGCTCATGCTTGACAAGGGCTCCTCCAGATAATACGACCAGATTCCATAAGTCCTGCTGGACGGATCACGGTCCTGAAGCGAAACAATTTGACGGATCACGGCAAAGGCCTTATCCTCATCATCCATAAGCTCGGTATCCAAAAGCCCTTGGGCATATTCAATGGAAGAGCGGACGGAATGCACCCGGTCCACATTCTGAAGTGCGGTGTGATAGCCGTTGGTTTTATATTCTTCTCTGATCATCGAATGCTCCGGGCTGAATTGGCTCTCCATCTGCCCAAGCCGGTACCGCAGGAGCTCCTGTTCATCGAGCATATTCTTCATTTTGAATCCTACCTTTCATGTGGGAGGAGAAGCCGTTAATGCCCCAGTTTCTTCTGCTCCCGGTTATTTGCGCCGCTGCTCCCGGTATTCGGAGGGGGTCAGTGCTGTGAATTTTTTAAAGATGCGGACAAAGCTGTTGACGTTGCCATAGCCTACCGCTTCGGCAATATCCATGATTTTGCCGTCAGTCTCCTCCAGCAGCCGTTTGGCCTCGGCCATGCGCAGCGCCATCAGATAGTCGATGAAATTGCCTTCGGTCTGCTCCTTGAACAGCTTGCTCAGATGAGACACGCTGACCCGGAATTCCTCAGCCAGCAAATTCAGCGACAGATCAGTTCTGCTGTAATTGTCATGAATATAATCCAGCACCTTAAGAATCAGACCGTTCTTCTCCCTGCTGCTCCGTTTCTCTTTGATGGATTCCATATGTCCCTGCAGGGTCTCCATCAGGAATTCCTTGATCTCTTCGAGGCTTTTGTGCAGATTCAAAGACTCCTGCAGCTCCTGGGGCATTTGGATGTTCTTATGGCCGATGCCGACCTCTTCGGCAATTTCCGCCGCCTTCATCAGGCATTGAAGGCTGAGCTGCCGGATGATCTGGGGCGGCACGCCATATTCGGCTAAGGCTTCGATCCAGCGCTCCACCTGCTCGCGGAGCTTCGCACCATCAAGCATCTTCAGCGAATCCATCATATCCTCCGTCATCGCAACCAGACGGTAAAAGCGGGGAGAAAGATCGCTGTGGATATCTTCGCGGGTGATGATCGAATTTGCGCCGAAGACAAGGCGGTAGGACAAGGCCTCTTTGGACTGCTTAAAGGACTTGTGAAGCTCTGTCATGGACTCCACCAGCCCCCCCACCCCAATGGAGATAGTGCGCCGGAAATTCTCTTCCACATACGTTTTGATCAGTTCCGCTACAGCCACCGCCCGCAGTTCGGCATCGGCATCATCGTCGGCAAAACTGATGATGATGGCACAGGTGCCATTCTCCAGCTCGATGGCAGCACCTTTTCCTTCGGCCAGAATCAGCTCCTCGGCTAAATTGCAGAGCGCATAATTGTACAGGTGCACATCCCGGATCGCAGCAATCTCTTCCCGCCGGTCCAGCTCCGCGTTCAGCACGACAAAGCGGTTCGGATGAAATTGGATTCCGAGCATCTCCATGTACTGCACAACATTGGAGATATTGATTTTATAGTTGGAGAGCAGCTCCATCAGCAGCTGCCACTTCAGCATGGGTCGGGTCTCCCGCATCTGCTTGTGCAGCTGGTCGCTCTGGACCAGAATCCCTTCAAAAGCGGACTCCAGAAATTGCAGATCATCTGCCCGGTCTGTCTCCTTCGCCTGTGGAGAATATTCGTTCAATTTGACGGACAGTGTGTGCAAAAACCGGTTCAGCGGTCTGAAGGTCCACTTGCTGAGCACCAAGCCCATGGCGGCAGCGGCAGTGAGGATCATCGCCGAAATTACGGCCAACGTATTACGGAGCGCAATAAGCGGCTGGTTGAGCTTAAGATCAGAAACGGTGCGGACCAGCATCCATCCGGTGTAGGGAGAGTCCAAATAGAAGACCATCGACGACTTCTGATCCACCTGTGAGTGAAAGTTTCCTGTTCTGCTCTTGCGGCTCAGCGCCTCATGAATGTATGAAGACTGGCCGATGTTCTGCCCCAGCTTGTTCTCGTCGGGATGAAGAACGATCTGCCCCGTCTCATCCACAATAAAGGTCTCCCCAAGATCCTCATCTTCATTGTGAATCAGCGAGAGCAGCATTTCCGTCTTCAGATTCAGTGCTATCGCCCCTTTGCGGGCACCCACGGAATGAAGCAGCGGATAGGTGCGGACCAGCGTGACCACATTTCTGTAGATTGGCGAGGTGGACCGGTTAATGACCAGTTGCCGGCTCGGCAGCCACTCAAAATAGCCGTCGAATGTCTCGAACGCATTGATCCATCCATAATCCTCCAGCTTGCGCTCCTCGGTCAGCACATCCCCGGAAACCAGCCTGTTCTGGCTGTAAGAATACATATCGATGGAGAAGATGTAATCGTCACTGCGGATGAGCCTGTCGATCTGTCCGCCCAGCCGGAAATCATTGCCGGCCGCTTCCTCGCTGGGAAGCTTTTCATCAAAAAACTTCTGGACCTCATCATATTGAACGAGCTGGACAGACTCATTGTCCACACTCTTCAGCACCAGCTCCAGCTTCTGGTTCATATGCTCCAGCAGTTCCATATTCGTCCGGGTCAGGCGGTCCTTAAGATCGCCGGTGAAGATAAAATAAAATAACAGCCCCGATATGCACACAATCAGGAACAAAAGAATCAGCAAGCCCGCCATCAATTTTTTTGCCCATTTATTCTGCAAAGCTCCCCATCCTTTTGTTCCCGACTGATCTCAGCCGTTACTCAAAACTGGCTTTGTTCTGCTCGTACCATTCCTGCGCCTGGACCTGTACCTGCTCTCCGCCCAGCCGTTTCCATTCCTTGCGGATTTCCTCAAGCGCCCAGGCACCGGTATACTTGCTTCCCTGTGTGGTAACCTTGGCGCGGATTTCATTGATAAATGGCGTCATGGATGTCTGGATTTCGTTGAATTCCACAAAGGTTGGCTGATACGGAATATCCCGTCTGAATTCGTTCTTCATCGCCACCTCAAGCCCCTGCCGGCTGAGCGCGGCGAGACGCTGGGAAATTTCGTCCGAAGCGGCCCTCACCAGCAAATCTTCCGGTTTGAACGTACTGTTGCGCAGGACGGCGTATTCTCCGGCGTATCCTACTTCTTTCTTGAATTTGTCGGCGTCGATCACCTTGGCGACTCCGTTCACATCGGTGTAATGTTCGCCCTCAAAGCCATTGATAAGTGTCTTCCAGCCTTCATCCACCATCCAGTCCAGATACTTCACAGCCGCTTCAGGATCGGCCATATCCTTGTTGAAGGCAACATAAATGAACGGGGAAGTTTCCTGATACAGGCCAAACTTGCCGTATTTCGTGGATACCGGCTCCAGCGGCACGGGCTGCGCATCTGGCACATTGGCCAGCATATCCTTCAGCTGAGATTCCATCGTTGCGCCGCCCCAGTTGGCAATATAGATGCCTGCTTTGCCGGTGGTCCATAGCTGGATGGCCCGCTGATTGTTCTTGTCGGTCAAATATTCCTTATCGACCAGCCCCTGCTCGTATACCTGCTTTTCGAGGGACATGACATCGCCGAACCGGTCAAGCAAGGCGCCATAGGCCATCTTGCCATCTTCCAGATACCACTGGTTGTTCATATCCGCATATATGGCCGAATAGAAGTCAAAGGTGGTTGAGCCTACGATCGGTGTCGTATCCGCAGCGCCGTTGCCGTCCGGGTCTCCGTCCTTGAAGGCCTGGGCGACTTGAAGCAATTCGTCAATGGTAGTCGGCATGGCCAGCCCAAGCTTATCCAACCAGTCCTGACGAATCCAGGCACCGTGATTGGCAACGGAATTCATGGTCCGCTCCGTGGCAACCGCATACATTTTCCCGTCGAACGTCAGGTACGGCTTAAGTTCTGGATGTGCCTCCAGATAGGCTTTGTAAGAGGTGCTGTACTTCTCGATATATTCATCAATCGGCTGGATCGCCCCTTGTGTAACCAGCTTTCCGATATAACTGCGGTCATATTCCCAAATCAGGTCCGGCGCCTGGTTGGAAGCGATCAGCACATTTAATTTGTCCTGGGCCTGTGCCCGGGGAACCGGAATAATCTTCACGTCTATCCCGCTCTGCTCCTTGATCCATTTGACCCAGCGGTTGTCCTCATAGGTGCCCTCATCGCTGGAAACGCCGCCGCGGTCGAACATTGAAACGCTTACAGCTTTGGGTTTGCTGTTTGTCGCCTCGGGGCTGGTGGTTGCCAGCGAATCTGTCTTGTTGCTGGCCGTGTCCGTGTTGTTCGCGCACCCGCTCAGCAGCGTGGCCGCCGCTATTCCCAGCGTCAACGCTGAGGACAGCCATTTGGTTTTGTGCATTTTCATTTTTAAATAACCTCCCTTATTAATCTAGCATATCTTTAAGCTTGTGGTAAGCTCGTGATATCAGCCTTTGACCGAACCCAGCATAACGCCTTTGACAAAATGCTTTTGCAGGAACGGGTAAACACAGAGAATCGGCGTGATCGAGAAAACAATGGATGCCGCGCGTATTCCCTCCGGTGTAATGGAAATCTGCCCTACGCCTTCCCCGCTCTTCAGCAGTTCCGGACTGACCATTTCAATCATTTGATACAATCTGACCATCAGGGACATTTTGTCGGTGCTTTGGATATAAATCAGCACATTCATATAAGAGTTCCACCAGCCCACTGCATAGAACAGGGTCAGAGCCGCAATGACCGGCATGGACAAGGGAAGGATAATTCTCCAGAGTATGGTCAATTCATTGGCTCCATCGATAGCGGCGGATTCTTCCACCTCTTCCGGGAGTCCCTCGAAAAAGGATTTCATGACAAACATGTTATAGACACTGATTAATGCGGGCAGCCAGAGCGCCCAATACGTGTTGACCAGCCCCAGAGCGTTAATTAACAGGAAATGGGGAATCATCCCGCCGCCAAACAGCATGGTGAACAATACAGCCATCAGAATAGCGTTTCTTCCCCGCAGCCTGCTTTTGGACAAGGGATAGGCGCACAGCACGGTGAACAGCATGTTAAAAGCAGTCCCCGCAACAGTGATGAACACCGTATTTTTCATGGCTACTACCAGTTGCCCGTCGTCAAACAGATTGTGGTAGGCGTCCAGATTAAAATCAACCGGCCAGAGGAAAACCTCCCCGCCGCTGATCGCCCGGCTGCCGCTGAAGGATGTGGCGATAATATTGATAAAGGGAAACACTGTCGCCGCGGCAAACAAGGCAAGCGCGATATAATTCAGCCACCGGAAAAATACGGATGAGAACTCGGCTTTGGCTTTCATAAATGTAATCGACCTCTTTCTGTAAGCATGATTCCTCCTACCACAGGCCCCGTTCTCCCATAGTCTTGATCAGCCGGTTGACCGAAATGACCAAGATAAAGGCGATAAGTGACTGGAACAGCCCCAGGGCCGTTGTATAGCTGTATTGAAGATTTTCGATCCCGCGGGTATAGACATAAGTGCTGATAACCTCGGCAACCTGACTGACGGCGCTGTTCTTCATGGCGTAGACCTGCTCAAAGCCGACATCCATCATTTGGCCTACCCGGAGAATCAGCAGAATTGCGGCGGTACCGCGGATACCCGGCAAGGTGACATGCCAGATTTGTCTGAATTTACTGGCTCCGTCGATTTTGGACGCCTCGTACAGGGTAGGGTCAATGCCGCTTATAGCCGCCAGATACAGAATCGTTCCGAATCCCGCCTCCTTCCATATGCTTGAAGCAATGAAGGATACCGGCCACCAGAAGGTGTCTGCCATGAAATAAATCGGCTCTAGACCAACCCATTGCATCAGCTGATTCATGATCCCGGTGGATGGGGACAGGATGGCGATGACGATGCTCCCCAGAACCACCCAGGAGATGAAATGCGGGATGTACAGCAGATTTTGCAACACACGCTTGTAGCTGCTCCGGGTCACCTCGTTAAGCAGTACAGCCAGAATAATCGGCACCGGGAAAGCAAACACGAGACTGTACAAATTAAGCAGCAGCGTATTACGCAGTACTGTATAAAATTCCGGGCTGGCAAACAGCTTCCTGAACTGCTCCAGACCCACCCATTCGCTCCCCCATATTCCATCCGCCAGCCTGTAATTTTTAAATGCAATAATTTCTCCGAATAATGGGGCGTATTTGAACAGCATAAAGAACACAGCAACCGGAATAAGCATGAGATACAAATATTTATCCCGCTTCAGCTGTTTCCGGAATCGGCTTTTGGATACTGCGGGTCCGGAGCCTTTCTGCATCGCCGGTGGAATATAGGGCTCTGCGGATTGTGACAAGCAAATCTCTCCTTTCTTGCTGGGGCTCGTTCATCCGGCGATATCGCCTGTCTAAACGGCTGCCCTCAAATTAGCATGAAAGAAAGAGCTTCCGAAACCTTCACTTTCCCGTTTTCTACACCATTTCCCGATTCGGCACCCTTCATCATTTGTTGCAACCTCCATTTTTTAAGCCGGGCAGTGAATTCATTTCCTTTTATGGTAATTTATGCAAAAACAATCACCTTCCCGGGAGAGACGAGCTCGCCGCTGAACTTTCCGCTTTCTAGTGTACAAAGTGCAATTACTCCGGTACGTGTGTCCTTCAAGAGCCATAAGTAGAAACGCCTACGCGTCTTTAAAAGGGCAGTATCCGTTTCAGCGAGAATGATAAGGAGCATTTATTGCGCGACTAGAGTACAGGGCTGAATAAATTCAGCCCCTCCTCCATCAAACCGTAAGTGAGGTTTTCCCTCATACGGCTTTCCGATGTTCGTCATTCATGGGCATGCAGCATATTTGCTTTGGCCTCATGACCTAGTTTCCCCTTAGAGTTGTTGAGCGTTTTCTTGCGTGTCGTTAGCCATTTTGGCATTCACGAACTCGTACCTCCTGGTGAAACATGAACAAAGCAGGGCTCCTTCCCTCCCTAAGGTTATGTTGTCCTTAGGTTCTTCGGTATTATGAGCCCCTCGGACTCCCTTCCTGCAGACGGTTCACTTCGCCTTTTGGGCTTATAGAACGCCTCTTTACATCCTAGCTAGCTACAAAGGTGGCTTGGCCCCTCCTTTGGTTGAACTCTTACCCAATAGATAATGCGTGCCTCTGGGCACCCAACATATAAAAAGACGGCACTCCCGAAGGAATACCGCCCATGCAATTATAATGAACTTTCCTTCTTCATCATTCTCAGGAGGACCACTACCGCTTCGGCGCGGGTCGCTGTCTTCGTTGGAAGAAATCTGCCTACAGCGTCTCCTTGAAGGAGACCCGCTTCGGCTGCGCCGGATACCGCAGCTTGGGCCCAGGCGGGGATGGCTGCTTCATCCTTGAACGGTATCCGCGCCGCAGCCGGCTTCAGCTCCGTACCGGAATGGGCCCGCATGAGCAGAACCGCCAGCTCCGCCCGGGAGAGCGGCGTCCCGGGCCGGATCGTGCCATCCTCGTTTCCTTCTATCCATCCGGCCTGCACAGCCGCCGCCGTAGAGCTTCGCGCCCAGCCGCTTACCGATTGCGCATCCGCAAAGGACAAGCCGTTCAGACTCTCTGCCGGCTGCAGCGCCCGGACCAGCAGCGTCAGGAACTCCTCACGGACCACCGGTTGATCCGGCCGGAAGGTTCCGTCCCCGTAGCCATTCGCCAGGCCTGCGGTTACCGCCTCAACAATGTTGTCCCTGGCCCAGTGGCCCCCGATATCGTTCAGGGCCAGTCCGGTGCTTATTCCTTCCTTTCCCGGATCGTCCGGAGAAGGACTAAGCGCGAAAACGGCAAACTTCGTGAACAGATCAACCCCGGCGATGAGCTGATCCCTGTCCACCGTTCCTCCGATGTCCACCCAGGTACGTTCCTGCTCGTTGAATGCAAACATTACGGGCTTCTGTTGCGCCTTCAGCTGTGCTTTATTGAAGCGGATGCTCAAGGCTGCAGATTTGGCGGGCGTACGGGAAGGCTCCATTGTGATCTCAACAACCGAACTGATGAGTTCTCCCGGAAATGCTCTGCCGGAATCCGGGACAGTCTGCAGCTTGCGAATGGACAGGCTAACCGCTGTATCCATGAATCCGCTGGGGAGTGTAAGTCTCGCTTCATCCCCGAGCCGTAACTCCCCGGCCTGGCCTGCTGCTAGGAGCAGCTTATCCGGCAATTCGCCGCTTCCCGGAGAAGAAGGACGGCTGTCCGGTGAATTGGGATTGCCGTCTGGTGTATCAGGACTGCTGTTCTCCGCAGGTCCCAAGTCAAGCAGCAACGGCGAGAAGGGGTCAAGCGTTAAGCCCGATGCTCCAAGACTCTTGCCCTGAATCAAATTCTGTGCGCTTTCCGTCGCCTGTCCATCGAGAAGGATATTTATCTGTTTGGCCTGCCAGCTGTAATTGGCGACATTAAGTAACAGCCTGCCTTCGTATACACTGGTTCTCCACTCCACATTGGAGACCGTTTCTCCTGTTTGAGCATCTGTCAATTCCACCTGAAGCAAATTCTGCTGTCTGAGCAGCGGAATTAACTGTGCTTGCAGTGCCGGGAGAGTGGGCGAAGTCAGGGCGGTTGCGGTTCCTGACACAGGAATAACTGCAGCATGCGCCATAATGTAGCTTCTGGCCGCTTCCGGATGCGCCCGGTTATGGGCATCCCGGACGAAGGACTCCTCGCCCAGCACAACCGCCTGCCCCCCTTGCTTCATATAGACTTTTACGGCTTCTACAGTCTCTGCGTCCACATTCCGGGCATCCGGAATAATCAGCAGCTTGACGGAAGACAGCTTGCCTTCCCTGATCTGCTTCTCACTGACAAAGCCGACCTTCTGCCCGGAGAGGGACAGAGCGGAATAGACCCGGTCCACCGCCTCCAGATAAGCCGGACGGTACAGGTTGGAAGCCTTGGAATACAGAACGGCTGTTTCTGCCGGAGCGTTCTGGAAGGAGGTAACCTCCCGGGCCAGACGGTTCAAGTCCATGCCTGTTTTGCCGATAGCCGAAACGACATCCGGACGATACAATACACTGCCCTCGAAATCACTGGCGGGATCGTTGGTTCTTTCCCATACCCATATGGTTGAAGCACTTCGTCCATGAATAGCTCCCTGCCATATATCGTTGCGCACATGGGGCACCTGCTCGGGCACATAGCGGCTGTCGCGGTCGGGAATGATATGGTCTTCCGAATTGAACACAGGAGCCGTTTTATAGGAGGACAGCAAATCATAATATTTAAGTTTCTCTATAATTGTCGCTCCCTCGTCATGCAGATAATCCCAGGCATCCAGACCGTTCAGATCACTGAGCCCGGAAATCTGCTCCGGATCAATCCCCCAGGATAGCGGAGACTTGGCCAGTTGGGACTTGGCCAGCACTCCACCCATGATTTTGACGCTCACAGGAATATCCGGCGCCATTTCATGGATAATATCTGCCATCCATTCATGCCACTCAGCAAACAGTTGGTCATTAAAGCTGATCCAGTCATAATAAAGCGCTGTCCGCTCCTCCGCCTGCGGCATCGTAACCCGCTCAAAGGATTCATAGGCGGTATTGTACACGGCATTCAGCTGTCCAATGTCCGAATACATCTGCTTCAGATAAGCCTGCCATGCGGGCTTTTGCGCAGGATCTTTATAAGAGGCGAACACCGGCTCATTGGACAATACGATATTATGGAGAGCGGGATAATCCTTGACCATGGGAATCAGGGTGCGCAGATAATCCTCAATCGCCTCCCTTGCCTTCGGATGGTTAAAGTTGAATTTGATGAAGCCGCTGTTATTGGAACGGATTTCAGGGTACTTTTGCAGCAGGAAGTCCGGGAAGTAGTGCGGTGACAGCAGCAGGCTCACCGCCTGATTGTGTTCACCGGCACTTTGCAGCGCCTGCTGGATATCATTCCGGATATGGGCCGTAGAGATGAGATAATCCTCTTTCACTACAGTGCCGCCATCCTCAAATCCGGGATACGCCGCCAGATTGGCGGTGGTCCCGCTTTCCACAATACCAATACTGTCGATCAGCAGAGAATCGGTTACATTCTCGGACACGATGCGGAAATCCAGAGAGGTCTCGGCACTGCCCGTGCGATATTTTTTGGCAATTTTCTGCCAATTATAGGTTCCTGCCGGGATACCCAGCCGGGTTGCGAAGGTCCCGAACCATGTGTTGTTTACATTGCTGCCCTTGACCCACATGCTGAATTCATATTCGGTGTTTGGCTTGACGGCTATTTTCTGCCATACCGTTCCATACACGTTTGCAGCCTTTGGCGTAAGGTTGACTATTTTCAAGGCCCGACTTCCTTCGTGAACCGCTTCTGTCCCGTAAGAAAAGCTCGCCTTGGCTTCCCCCCTGGTTTCCGTGCTCCACCCAAGTATCGTATTGGGCGATTGGAGGATACGGTTAGGTCCGGTTTCCATCTGGATCATATTCGACCCGAGCTGGGACAGAACAGGAATATCCTTTTTCACCTGGGCGAAATGCCCGTAGCCGGTAAAGAAGATCGGTCTTGACTCCTCTGCCCCTGTCTGCGAATTGACCGTGTTGCCAATGAAAGATTGCTGGTCGATGTACACATCGCCGGTAACATACTGCGGAACCGGGAAACTGGTCTGTGTGCCGGCCAAATAGGCCTCAAGGCGGTCCCGGGTCTGCTGGTACAGAAGCAACAGCTGGTCTCTGACATATTGCGCCCGCTCCAGTTTATTTTGGACGACATCTTCTTTGCCGTAAGGAATAAATTTATCGATGACCGTTATATCCAGCTTTTCATAATCCACTGCAATCCCCTGTGCCTCAGCCTGCTCCAGCAGCGCTTTCAATTCACCCATATCTTCTTCAAGCTGCTCCAGATCCTCTTCAATCTGAGTGCCGGAGGGAAGAATGCCGAGCTCCCACTTCAGTGTCCTCTCTTCGCCCGTTCCCGTTTCCCTGACCTCTGCCGCGAGCGATTGCTGTCCGGTCTCGGCAAAGGAGGCCGTAATCGGATGCTGCAATACGGAATGTGCAGGTACTGTGATATCCCTCCATGCCGGGTCCAATTGAGATATCCTTGCCTGGAATTGCTTAATCTGATCTGTGGAATTCACCAGATTCAACTGAAAGTCCAGCGGCTCGTTCTGCTCCGCGGTGAAGCGGTTCTCTTCCGGCTGCGTATAATCACGGTCCAGCCATGCCGCCCACTGACTGTTTTGCGGGATGAAGAACAGATTCCCGAAGCTGTGCTGGTCCTTCGTTTTTCCTATGCCCGGTGTCCATTCCACCCAATTCTTCCGTCCGGCTCCGTCATTGTCATTCAGCACAAAATTAAAGGGCATGGATGTCCCCGGCTCACCTGCGTGGAGGGCGTTCCAGGGGATTCTGGCCTCATAGATAGTTTCCGAGCCAATCCGGCCGGTTCGCAATTGAATTGGTCCCTTGTCCGGAGGCGTATCTCCCTGGTTCCATGTCCATACCTCAGGCTCCCCGTTTACATGGGCAAATCCGTATTCCGGACCATACAATGCGCTTGTCCCGGAAGCGAACTGGATACTGTCTCCCGACCACATGGAGGCTCCGGCCACGCCAGACTGCACATTATCGCGCACCTTCGCGGCAAGATAGAGGGAATCGTCGTCATATGCAAAATACACCCTTCCCAATAGATCAGAGGCTCCCTGCCAGTTGGCCAAATTGGCCTGGCCGCTTCCGGGCAGTGGCAATTCGATGAAGGAGGCTTCGTTCCATTCACTTAAATCACCGTCCAGAACAATCCCGTCCGCATAATAGACAGGCACCGCTTTGCCCTCCGCCAGACTTCCAAAAAAAGTCTGCTCATCAATCACTGTGCCTGCCCCTGCTCCGTTTACACTATAGCTGAAAGTGGATATAGGACTGTCTGTATATCCCAAACCTGTTGCATACGCTTTCAAAATTAAGGAATGATCGATAGCAACCGACCCGGTATACCATTGCTTTGTCGGAGACAAAACAGGGTCCGTGCTATCTGTTGTGTAGTAAACAGCAGCAGAGACGGTTGCTGTAGCCAAGCTGACAGCTGTACCTGATTCCACTGGTCCAGAAGGAGGATCGGCGCTGACGGCCGCAGCTTGCGGCACTGCCTCAAAGTCCCCGTTCTGCAGCAGATTGGTATCCGTTCCTGCCTCCACCATCGTCATGTCATCGAGCCAAAGTGCCGCTGTTACGCCTTCGGAGAGAACGGTAAACGGGTAAGAGGTGGCAGAGGCATCTGTTGTAAGATTACACGTGATGGACTGCCAATCGAAGGTTCCCGCCGGCAAAGCCTTTCTTAGCGACCAGCCTGTATTTAGCGCGATACTTGAGTGCGAGGCTTCAATCCCCTTGACCTTCAGGCTTACCTGATAGGTGGTATTGGGCTTCACCGGAACGTGCTGCCGGATCGCCAGAAACACATTGCTTGCCTTTGGCGTCCGGTTCACTAATTTTAATGAGGCCTGACCCGCGCTGAATGCGGTTTGGTCGATGTAGACTTCCCCGTCCACCCCATTATTATTGTAGCTTGTTGGCCATCCTGGAATATTAGCGATTGGCGCAGATGCGGCAAATGCAGGAGGGATGTTAATCCCGCTGCCCAAGATCAGCAGCACACTGAACAGTACGGCAGCAACTCTTGCGGGATACCTTTGGGTTCTCAAATCGAATGCCTCCTTTGTGGCTATTATTGGCTTCGCTTATTCTTGCACTCCGGCCGGAGCTCCGGACCATCCTCCTTTTTTTCAGAGTCTAAAGCACCTATACCCTAGCATCTGCCATCGTTTTGTGTTATCTGCACTTTTTGTGACGGTCTTCTTTATTTGTGATTTTGAGGTTTCCATTTTTGTGCTTCTCTCTATCTGTACTTATGATGTAATCAGCTTTACTACTTACTTTAGCAATACAGCGGCATGGATAAGCAAGAAGGCTACCGACACAGTGCCTGGGCCGATTTGCCGATCATCATCTGCCTAAGCTCCGCCTTCTCTTTTAGCTCATGCAAAAAGGCCTTGTCCATCCAGACGGACAAGGCACAACACTCTGCAGTTCTTGGATAATCCCTGTTTGCTTTATATCTGGAGCTCACTATAATCAATCAGTACCAAACCGATCAGCCCTTTCAACATGCTTCAACGATAGTGAAGCTGAAATCTCCATTCACCATGCCTATACCCGTGCCTATGTTTTAGCTCGCTGCCAAAAAAAGCCCTGCAGTCAATTGACCACAGGGCTCTGCAAGGACTAGCTGACTTGCTTTTTCGTCTTATTGATAACACCAGTCCGTGCTGTCCGCACCGGGGAGATCATCCAGTACGCCATACCGACAAACACGCCGCCGCCGATAATATTGCCTAAGGTGACCGGAATCATGTTGTGCAGCCATCCGGCTATAGTAACCGTCTCCGGATGGTTAGGCAGTAGCACCGCTACGCTTAGCAGCGTCATATTCGCTACACTGTGCTCATAGCCGCTCGCGATGAAGGCGAACAGACACCACCAGATCAGCACCAGCTTGGCAGTCTCGCTTTTGGCGCGGGAGGACATCCACAGTGCCAGGCAAACCAGCCAGTTACAGAGAATACCGCGGAAGAACAGCTCAGAGAACGGCAGGCTCATTTTTTTGGCGGCTGCGGTAAAAATCAGATGTTCCGCCGGAGCCGCTGTAAATAATCCTGTACCCCGGATCAGTAATGCCAGAACCACCGCACCGGCAACATTCCCGATAAATACGAGGACCCAATTCTTCGCTGTATCCCATACGCTAGTTCTTCCCGCAAGTGTACTTACGGTAAAAAACATATTGTTCCCGGTGAACAGCTCCGAGCCGGCGAAGACTACCAGTGTCAGGGCAATCCCGAAGGACATCCCCATAATCAGCGGCTGAAAAGGAGATTTAACCGCCGCCAGCGGTGCCCCGAGTGAAAAGATCAGAATAATACCAATGCCTACATAGGCTCCGGCCAGCAGTGCTGCAAGAAAGTATTTCGGCAGACTTTCATTCATCTTGTCACGTTTGGCCACTGCCGTCTCCACGATGTTCTCTACACTTTGCGTAAACACACGTCCACCCCGCCCCATTCTCCTTTAAAATTGTTTATTCATCCAGACTTTCTACAGGCTGACCTTTACAATACCGCCGTCCAGTATAACCGGATAGACCTTTACCTTCCCGTGGTCCGGGGCCTGAACTTCGCCGCTGCGCAGATCGATTTTCCAGTCATACAGCGGATCGTACAGATAGTAGCCGGAGACGATCCCCTCAGCCAGCGGACCGCCTTTGGGATGCGGACTGCGATTCTCCAGGGCATAGACGGCACCATCCGAGGTGCGGAAAATGGCTAATTCAATCTCACCGGTGGTGACAACCCGGCCAATCTGCAGCAGGAATTCTTCCACCGTGCCTACAGCATATTCTTGTGTAGTGGTTTGCATTGAGCTCTCTCCTCTCATATTCGGTATAGGTTAGACTTTTGCCTGCTCAAACAGTGCGGTACGTGTATCTTGGTCATCCAGCATTTTTTTCCAGGGATCAGAAACCTGTGCCAGGGCAAAATCAATCCGTGCAGCAAGCTCCTTGCGTTGCTCATCATTCTCCAGAATCACCTGTTGAATCTGCTCAAGTCCCATACGTTCCACCCACTCGGAGGTTCGTTCCAGATAGTTCCCTGTTTCACGGTAATACTGCATAACTGCGGAGCAGACCTCAATCAGTTCTTCATCGGTTTTCACCTTGCAGAAGGCATCCGCGATCCGCGGCTTGATCCCGCCGTTACCGCCAATGAAAATCTCCCAGCCGCCGTCGTTGCCGACGATGCCGATATCTTTTGTGCATGATTCCGCACAGTTGCGCGGGCAGCCGTTGACTGCCATTTTGAACTTGGCCGGAAAATCAAGCCGCTCGTATTTGCGTTCAAGCAGCGCTCCCATACCCATGGAGTCCTGTGTGCCAAAACGGCAGAACTGCGAACCTACACAGGTCTTCACAGTGCGCAGCGATTTCGCATAGGCATAACCGGATGGCATGTCCAGCTCCTCCCACACCTTGGGCACATCTTCTTTCCGGATACCGATCAGGTCCAGACGCTGCCCGCCGGTCACCTTTACAACCTTAACATCATATTTCAAGGAGACGTCGGCGATCCGTTTCAAATCCTCCGGTGTCGTGACTCCGCCATACATACGAGGTACAACCGTAAAAGTACCGTCCTTCTGAATATTCGCACTCATCCGTTCGTTGACGAAGCGCGACTCCTTCTCATCCTCATGAGTGTCCGGATAGATCATACCGAGATAATAGTTCACCGCCGGACGGCATTTGGAGCAGCCCTCGGCTTGCTTCCAGTCCAGTACATTCATGACCTCCTTGGTCGTTTTCAGGCCTTTGGAGGTGATTTCGGCTACGATCTCATCTCGGCTTAGAGTGGTGCAGCTGCAGATCCCCTGCTTGGCACTCTGCTGGAAGCTGTCCCCAAGGACAAATTGCAATATCTGCTCCACGACTGGCTTACAGCCCCCGCAGGAACGGGTAGCCCCGGTGCAGGCCTTAATCTCATCTACAGTGGTGAAACCATTCTCCGTAACAGCATCAACAATGGCTTTCTTGGTCACCCCGTTGCAGCCGCAGACAATCTCTTCATCGGCCATCGTTTCCACCGACAAGCTCTTTTTCGCTCCGCCTCCGCCACAGCAGCCTGTGCCCATAACCTCGCTGTAAATCTCCTCAGTCATTTCTGCACCCTGCTTCACCAGCTTCTGCAGACTGGCCGATTCCGTGACATCGCCGAAGAGGACTGCTCCGACAATGGTATTATTGTTGAGCAAAATCTTCTTGTAGGTCCGCTTCCATTCATCTTTGGCTGAGATGACCGTGTGCTCTGCGGTTTCTGTGAACTCACCGGCAGAGAAGACATCTACTCCAGAGATTTTTAGCTTGGTGGCTACAACCGAACCTTCATAAGGCTGAGTTGGCACGTTGCACAAATGTTTCGCAAGCACCATTCCTTGCTCGAACAACGGTGCAACCAGACCATAACAAGTTCCTCTGTGTTCTGTACATTCACCTACGGAATATACATCCGGCATCGAGGTTTGCAGATAGTCATCGACAACAATCCCGCGATTTACCGTAATGCCGCTTTCTCTGGCGAGTTGTGTATTCGGCTTAATTCCCACAGCCATGACTACAAAATCCGCGGCCAGCTCCGTTCCGTCACTGAAGCGAAGTCCGTTCACACGTTCATACCCGGTCAGCTCAACGGTCTGCTTGCCCATAGCAAACTTCACGCCCTGGCGGGCCAGTTCTGCCTGAAGCATGGAGGAAGCTGTATGATCCAGCTGGCGCTCCATCAGATCTTCCAGCAGATGCACAACCGTAACGTCCATGCCGAGATTCACAAGTCCTTTGGCCGCTTCCAGTCCCAGGAGTCCGCCCCCGATAACTGCTGCCGTGCGGTACTGCTTGGCTGCTGCAAGCATGGCATCACAATCTGCGATATCACGGAAGCCAACTACCCCTTCCTTGTCGCTTCCCGGTATTGGCAGAATGAACGAGTTCGAGCCTGTAGCAATGATCGCTTTGTCATAGGCAACAGACAGTCCATTATCTGTGATGATCTGCCGAGATGCTTCATCAATACGGATAACTGTAGTTCCTGTATGCAAAGTAATATGATGATCCGCATACCACTGGCGGTCATTGAGGATAATGTCTTCGATTGTTTTACTGCCTTCCAGAACGTAGGACAGCATAATGCGATTGTAATTGGGATGCGGCTCACTTCCGAACACAGTAATATCATAAGCGCCGCCAAGCTTCAAAATCTGCTCAATTGTGCCTACTCCTGCCATTCCGTTACCTATGAGTACTAGCTTTTCTCTCTCCACTGTCACTGTCATGACCCTCCTTCATGCATCTGAACTTCATCACAACATGATTTGATAAAGAAATTATACTGTTAAAATTTAAAGCGGATTTGTGATTGCAGTCACACCAATTGTGAAGCATTTCACATAATTTTAATCACGCTTCCTTAACTCTTTTGGGACACAAAAAAACGCCATATTCCTTGACGTAAGCCTAAGGAATGTGGCGAAATAGTACTTCATTTAGAGCAACACAAGCACAACCTCCAGAGTATCCTGTGGTCTAAGCTTCATATCGATCCCGGTGTCCAGCAGTTGCTTGCCATTTACCTTCAGCATCCATGCCTCATTACTGAGTGGCTTGTAATCCATAATACTGATTATCGTCTTATTATCCTCGGAGAGCTGCACCATTCCACTGGTCTTCAATACACCCCGTACGGACAGGTCCTCGGTATACGGCAGCACGTAAGAATGCGTCATTTGCGGCTGCTCACTACCCCCGTTAACAGTGAAAATGACCGGCTGCAACTCTGCCCCGCTTGCTGCTGGGACAGCTTCAGCAACGAGGGTATCCCCGCGGTCAACGCGGCTGTTCCAATCCGTTATTTTTTTGCCGTTCAATTGAATCTCCCAAATCCACTCGGGACTCAAAGATACTTTGTTGACTGCCAGAATCTTGTTCCCGTCATCCGCAAACGTGGCTACGCCACTGTTCTTGAGCAGCTCGATGAGCGTCAACCCATCTGTATAGGCTTCACTTAGCTGCCTGCCCGCGCTTCCAGCCAGCTCGCTGTCACCGACCCGAACCGAAAAGCCTGGTCCGGCATTTCCAGTCCCGGCATCGTTCCCATCTGTTGGAGTGCCAAGAACCGATGAGCAGCCGCTCAAGGTTGCAATTATCATTATTCCCAGTAAAATACGCCACACCCACTTCGCGGACATTCCCGGCACCGCCTTCTCCCGCCTGACTCCAGCTTTCCGCTGCTGTTCAGACATGTCTTGATTATGTACATTGTCTTTTTTAAGAATAACGTAAACGGGTGCCGTTCTCAAATACTCCTTATTCCAGCACAAAAAAAGTCCCCGAAGGGACTTATGAAATGTTAATTTTCTATTGGTAGCGCAGGAAAAGAATGTTGTTCTCCAGATGGACATGCTCAAAGGTCATGCCCTCCAGCTCTTCAAGACGGGCATAGGTCAGACGGTAAGTGGTGCAAGCATGCTCCGGTGGGGTGAAATCCCCTGTAACTCTCCGCAGCTCGCGTAAAATATCTCCTGCCCCGTCATGCTCCTCCTCCAGCGTACTTAGCAGTCCGCGCAGCTCAGCCAACCCTTCAGCGGTTGGATTTTTATCATAGGCCAGCATTTTGGGGAATTCACTTTCTTCTTCCTTGGCCGTGTGCTCCAGCAATTCCTCACGAAGCGTATGGAACAAGCGGTACACCTCAGCCAAGTGCGGAGAATCCTCTCCATGGACGCGGAAGACCTTTGTTACATTCTGGGCGATGAGCGGCAGCTCCTCGCGCAAATAGTTGTGATGCTTGTTGATAATGTAATCAACCAGCTCTTCTGACGATGCTTCGTTCCAGGCCGTATCTTCTTCCAGCACCGGATGGTCGGCATACAGCTTGTTCAGATCCTGAAGTACTGCCTCTGTATCAAGCCCTTTTTCGGCTACCGCCTCTGCCAAAGGCTTCGCGCCTCCGCAGCAAAAGTCAATCCGCTGTGCCTTGAAGTAATCTGCTGCTTTGGGGAATTGAAGGACGATATCTCTTACCATTGCTTCACCGGTGAATTGAGCGGATGTATCCGTCATTGTATTGTTCAATTGTTTGGCCGTCATGCTGGGCCCTCCCTTGGGTTGTTGTTGGTCTAGGTTTCTTTTACCTCTATACCTTAACGCCAGCGTGGAAGACGGTTTGTGATTGTACGCACTAAATATAAAAAATTTTAATGAACTTGTGGGTGGTGGGATAGTTTCACTTCCAATAATTCGATTCTTTCTACTATATATAGTTGTTGGTTATCTATTAGATTTTGGGACGGAGAAACCATAGCCTTACAACGAACTGAAGAGCTCTTGCAGGGCTAAACAGTTTCGTTCCGCAGTTGTGCAAGTAATACCTATAGAAAGCAAGTAAAGCATCAACCATAAACTTTATCCCAACCGAAAAAACACCTCTTAGCGAGGTGTTTCTCATTACAATATCCCACAATTCATAATATCTATTCCACCGTAGCCCGCATATACGTACGCTTGCCCTGTGCATCCTTCAGGTATGGGCCAAGCCCGGCAAAGCGCGAATGGTCCACGTAAACTCCGGTCATCCAGCGGCCTTCGGTCAGGCCTCCGTTCCACTGTAGCACCAGATCGGGAGCGGCGATCCATTCCTGATACACCCGGATGTTCGACTCCAGATATTCCTTGCAGCGCTTGCCGTTCTCGATCAGACGGTGCTTGCTCAGATAGGTAGGTACGAAGTATGTGGAGATCGTATCCAGATCAGCTTCATCCAGAAAAGATTCTTCGCCCAAATAGGGCTGGAAGAGCAAAGTATTTTCATACATCGACCAGATCACTGCCTGTAGCACCATACTCTGCCGGATACCATTATGGAAAGTGAACCTGCGCTGCTTGCCAGGCGATGGAATTGCCGGACCTGCTGAAGGCTCAAGGCAATGACGCTCGCATCCGATACATTTCCAGCCAGACGGGCTTTGAATCCACTTTTGAAAAACACTGCCGCTATCGTTATCCCCTTTGTACAAAGAAGAGATGATGTCATAAGGCACCCCAATCCATGCGCTCCACAAAGACTCGGGGAGATGGCTGTGGAGCATGAACAACACTTTGTCGTAAATAAGCTGCACTCTGATCGAAGCACTCTCCAGTTCGGCGACATCTTTTTTTCCATAGGTTATTTCCCGGGAAAACAAGGTGGTTGTCATCTTCCTCGCCTCCTAAAAGTTTTGTTAGCATAGCTTCCTGAATTCACTTCGTACAAAACTTACTTCGAAAGGATACGCTTCATTTTGTTAGCGTTGCCATAATTATCTATATTACAATCAAAAAAAACCGCGTCATAAAGGGGTGGGCAGCAACTTTTTTTCTATTATATTATATTCTGCCGCCTTACGTGCAATTTATTTGTAATTTAAAAGGAAAAAGCCCCTCTTTCCATCCGGAAAAAGGGGCTACCAACAGGGAACCGAGCGGTTCTACTCGACCCAGCTCTCTGCCCAAGATTGAATCTGCTGCATGACCGGCTCCAGCGCACGGCCTTTGGTGGTCAGTTCATACTCGATGCGTACGGGAGTTTCCGGGTACACATGGCGTACCAGAATCCCTTCACACTCCAGGTCCTTCATTCGTTCGGATAACATCTTATCGCTCATTGTTGGGATCAGACCGGAAATATCCTTGAAACGCTTGGGTCCGCTCATCAATGTCTGAATAATAAGTCCATTCCAACGTTTACCTAAGAAGGAGAAGGCCGTTTCGAATCGAGGGCACATCGTCAACTGATGTTCTTCCATTATTCTCACCTCTCACTTTTAACTTACATTAAGTTAGTATATATAATTTTAACACATTTATAGCACAATGAACATCGTTTGGCAAAAAAAAGTTCAATCGCCTCTGTCTTGCCGGGATTTCCTATTGGCTATAGCCTCGGTCACTACATATGCAAGGTCGTCATTGCTATATAGGGACAGGACTCCCAGCACCGTATCGTCGGAGATGAACCCCGATTCGTCAATGGGTACAGTCAGCGAAAGCGCATGGCTTAACGCCGCATTCCCCTCTTGCTGCGGATAAGCCTGAAGATACAACGCATGCGGGTCCAGCTTGTTGTTCACACACCATTGGGCAAATACCAGGATCATCATTTCTTCATCCCGCTTGTAGCTCTCGATAATCTGCTCTTCCGTTGATTTGCGGTAATCCTCCATGTGGTCTCCCTCCTTTCTGCTCCATTGTTAGTCAGCAAGCTTCGCTGCCAGCACATGGCTGGGCAGGACTGCTGAAGCAGTTATTCCGCATTGCCCCGGTGTGTCCAGGCTGCTTAAAAAATGGTTCACCACACCACTAAATCCTCTGCGTTCCAGCACTGTATCCCAGCTTCCGAAGTTCTGCGTACGCGGCAGCGATCCCTTCTCATACAAGGTTGCCCGTTCCATGTCCACGACTTCCACAGATCTGCCGTTGCCGTGCAACTCCAGCTTCTCCAGATCTGCCCCGGCGTCCCGCACCATGCTGTACATACCGGTCGTACCATTCTTCCAACCCAGATGACCGGAAGATTGCAGCAGCCGTCCCGCATCGTCGGATTTCAGATTGCTATGCAGCAGCTCAGCATCTCCTTCGCACAACCATAGCAGCAGGTCCAGCATATGGATCAGATCATCATGGACCGTTTCACGGCTGCTGCCGGACTGCAGCTTGGTCCGGTGCTTGAACGCGTGACAGGCGCTGATGCCGCCTGCTTTCTCCAGCCAGGCTTTGGCAGCCGTATACATCGGCGCATAGCGGCGGTTGAACCCTACACCCAGCAGCAGTCCCTTCTTTTCAGCGAATCCGGCCATCCGCCGGGATTCTTCCAGATCATAGGACAACGGCTTGTCCACATATACCGAAACTCCGTGATTTAAGCATTTCATAACAATATCATAATGCGTGGGGGTTGGGCTATGCACAAATACTGCATCCGGCTTCCACGACAGGAGCTCATTCAGATCTGTAGTGCCTCTTGGGAACCGGTAGGAATGAACTGCATTTTGTACGGTTGCCGGCGAATGGCTGAGCACACCCACCACCTCGGCCTGATCATGCCGGGAGAGCAGCGGGAGATAGACTTTCCGCGCGATGTCGCCGAGGCCAACGAGAGCCACCCTTTTCCGTACTGTACTTTTCATAAGCGTATCTCCCTTGGCTGTGAGTATTTCCACTTCCTATTAAACGTATTATACCGTGACAAGCCGCAGCAACAAATGATCTTTGCTTCATTAAATGCTTTTTTTTCAGTATGATGAAATGAATGAACGAAAGAAAGGGCATAGTAGAATGAGAAAATGGCTGACTATACTGCTGTATGTTTCGGGAATATTCCTCACGTTTATCTACAGGTATGACATCCTGGCCTGGCTGCGGCAGGATCATAATCTGTTTTTGGGCTTTGGCGCCGCTACTTTGCTGGCGATGTTCCCGCCGGTGCCTTATAAGCTGATAATCGGGATTTACGGGTATGCCTATGGAAGTCTGGCGGCGGCGGTGATTTGCTGGAGTGCATCTACCCTTGCCGGGGCGATGATCTATGGTATTGTCCAACACATGTTCCAGGAAAAAGCCCGTACTTATTTGGCATCAGTACCCGCGCTGGATAAATTCACATCTGCCGTGCAGCGGAGGCCATTTGCAGCGGTTGTGCTGGCCCGGCTTGCACCGGTCGTTCCGCAGATGGGAGTAAATATCTATGCAGGTGCCGCCGGCCTGCCCTTTTGGAGTTATCTTGCGGCATCCGGACTGGGCAAAATTCCTGCCATCGCGTTATACGCCTTTCTCGGCGGCCAGCTGCTCCAGCATCCGCGAAGCGCGTGGATGGCTATCCTGGTATATGTGGCGGTACTGGCTCTGGCTATATTATCGCTGCGTCCGCGATCCTTCAGCTCCAAGAAAGACTGATGCCAGGAACGACATGAATCCTTATTTTTGCACAAAACGCCGCTAACTGGCAGGCGGCGCTTTTTTGTTTTATAATTACATTGTGATCTATTTAATTGCATCTATGAATGGAGGGATATTCATGAGTGATGTTCAATCTTACAATATAAGCAGCAAAACAGAAAAAGCTACGTTTGCCGGGGGCTGTTTCTGGTGTATGGTATCACCATTTGAAGAACTTCCAGGAATCGTTGAGATTATATCCGGGTATACGGGCGGACATACCGTTAACCCGACTTATGAAGAGGTTTGCTCGGAAACCACAGGACATGTGGAAGCAGTGCAGATCACCTTTCAACCTGATATTTTCCCATACACCAAGCTTCTGGAGCTGTTCTGGCAGCAGATTGACCCTACCGATGCCGGAGGGCAGTTCTATGACCGCGGGACTTCATACGGGACAGCTATTTTCACCCACTCCGAAGAGCAGCGGGAGCAGGCTGAAGCCTCCAAGGCGGACTTACAGGCCAGCGGACGTTTCTCCGCTCCCATTGTGACGCCGATCCTTCCGGCCAAGCCGTTTTACCGTGCGGAAGAGTACCACCAGGGATATCACCACAAAAATCCCGGTCACTATAAACGTTACCGCACAGGCTCCGGCCGGGACGCTTTTATCGAGGACCACTGGAAGCACAAGGAGGAGAAGCAGAGCCTCAAGGAACGTCTGACTCCGCTGCAATATGAGGTTACCCAGAACAATGCAACCGAATCCCCTTTCCGCAATGAGTTCTGGGATCATCACGGGGATGGCATCTATGTCGATATCGTATCCGGTGAACCGCTGTTCAGCTCTCATGACAAATTCGACTCCGGCTGCGGCTGGCCCAGCTTCACCCGACCGATCCGCGACTATTCAGTCAAAGAGAAGACGGATCTCAGCCATCTGATGGTCCGCACCGAAGTCCGCAGCAAAGCAGCCGATTCTCATCTTGGACATGTATTTAACGATGGTCCCGGTCCGAATGGTCTGCGCTACTGTATTAACTCGGCAGCACTCCGCTTTGTTCCGAAAGAGGATTTGGAAACGGAAGGCTACGGCGAATACCGCGTACTGTTCCAGCATGCTTAACTAACAGCGGTTATTCAGCCCAGTTGCACATCCATGTCACAAAGCCTCCAACCCGCAAGCAGCGGTGTTGGAGGCTTTGTTTCTTCTGTAAAAAATACTACTCCGCTACTACTCCGGCTTTTTGTCATCCAGCTCATCCGCATCAGGAGCCGGCGCCGGATTCCCGGTGGTCTGATCCTGATGCGTCTGGTTCTGCTCCCGGTTCTCCTGACGGATACGCATAACCGTCCCATGATCCCGTGACTTGTTTCTTTTGCGGACCCAGAGCACAATTACCACAACAACAGCAGCTACAATCAATACCGGAAGTGCAGCGGCCAGGAGTATAAAGAGCCATTGAAACATTACAGACAGTGCATGCAGACTGCTCTGAAGCGCATCCGAAGCCCGGTCCATTAACGGCCCTTGTTCTTTGGTCTTGGCAATACCCACGCTCTCTTCAGTCTGATATAGTCGAAGCTCAACCGTGGAAAAGGATACATTCTGGTCAATATATCGCATTCTGCCCTTGATCGTCTCCATTTCCTCCTGAATGGCACCAAGCTGGTTGGCGAACGCCACGAGGTCTGCAGATTTGGTTGCCTTTTTCATAAACTCGATATATTGGCTCTCCATCAACTGCTTGGCCTTGAGGCGCGACCCCAAATCCACATATTCCTCTGAAACGTCCTGACCCTGGATTTTATGCTGAAGCTTCACGTTTTTGATCTTTTCCAAATGGTCCAGAAAGGAAGAAAATCCCGAAGCAGGCACCTTCAGAATAAAGGCTCCGCCATGCTCATATTCGGAGGTATTCTCCGAAAATTCAACAATATAGCCTTCTGCAAGCGTCACCATATTGCGCACTTCTGTCTGCGCTTTAGCATAGTCCGTTACTTCCATCGTTAGGCTGGCGTGATAGATCAGCTTTTTGTTCAGTCCTGCCACAACATCGCTTCCCGTAAAACCGGCTGTTCCTCCAGCTGCACGCGCTGCATCCGTGTTGCTCACTGCTGAGCTTCCTCCGCCAGCCTTGTCTCCCTCAGCCGCAGGAGCTTCAGCTGCAGCCGACACTGCTTGATCCTTCGGTGCAGCATTCGCTGAAGTGTTCTGGTCTGCTGCGCCGTCGAAGCCTTCTGCCGTGCTGGAATTGTCTGCCTTCATCTCCGACCGGCTTGCAGAATCATTATTGCTTCCAGCCCCGCACCCTGTCAAAACGATAGCAAACACTATTAGTCCCAATACATAATACAGATAATGCAGACCCCTTTTTTGCATGCCCATTCCTCCAAAAGTGTAGTGGAATTTCCGCTTCTTTTGTACAGATTGCTGCCAGCGAAGAGCTTTTTGTCTGTAGGCATCTTTCGCGTTAAAGTCTTTGACGTTCCAAAAGCTGGAAGGTTGCAGGAATTCGGTAAATTTTCCATTTAATTAGCCGTTATCTTTGTTTGCGAGCGTTTACATTATTTGCTGCAATGAAGTTGTCTTTATAAGGAAGGTAACACCAAAAACCCTATATTCACAAGGAATAAGGGTTAGGTTCTGCTCGGACAAGCTCCACCTTGCCGATCAGTCTATTATTCATTTCGAACGCCGCCATTTCACGACAAAGGGAGGTGAGACCCTCATGGCAAAAGACGTAAAGTGCGCAGTCAACTCCTGTACGTACTGGGCTGAAGAAGACAAATGTAACGCCGAATCCATCTTCGTTGCCTACCACAGCTCGAAGCAGCCTTCACAAGCTGAAGAAACAGACTGTAAAACCTTTGAAAGCAAATAAGTTAAGGTTAGAAGGGACCCTCCACGGTTCCTTCTTTTCTTTTTTCTATTCTAGCAAGATTGAGAATGATTATCAAGCGTTTTTCTTCCGCACATTACCTGCAGCCAGAACCATGTTGCGAAGTGCCGCCTCCGTCTCCTCCCAGCCGCGTGTCTTCAGCCCGCAGTCTGGATTAATCCAGAATTGTCCGGCATCCAGTACACGCAGTGCGCGCTCAATATTCTGCGTCATCTCCTCTACTTCCGGAACACGGGGACTATGGATATCATAGACGCCCAGTCCAATGCCTTTATCATAATCATGATCTTCAAAAGCAGTAATCAGCTCCCCATGGCTGCGGGAAGTCTCAATGGAGATCACATCCGCATCCATAGCCGAGATCGCCCCGATCATGTCATTAAATTCGCTGTAGCACATATGTGTATGAACCTGCGTGGTGTCCTTCACATGGTTCGTGGCTACCCGGAAGGACCGTACAGCCCAATTCAAATAATACTCATGATCTTCCGCCTTCAGCGGCAGTCCTTCGCGGATAGCCGGCTCATCCACCTGAATCATCTCAATTCCGGCATCCTCCAGCGCCTGAACCTCGTAACGGAGAGCAAGGGCAATCTGCTTCGCAACCTCTTCGCGGCTGAGGTCATCACGTACAAAGGACCAGTTCAGGATAGTTACCGGTCCGGTCAGCATCCCTTTTACCGGCAGCTTCGTCAGAGACTGGGCATAGACACTTTCTTTGACGGTCATCGGCTGGATAAAAGCGACATCCGCGTAAATCACCGGTGGCTTCACGCAGCGCGAGCCATAGGATTGCACCCAGCCATTCTGGGTGAACAGATAGCCACCCAGTTTCTCCCCGAAGAACTCCACCATATCCGTCCGCTCAAATTCACCATGTACCAGCACATCCAGACCAAGCTCCTCCTGAAGTGTAATTGCCTCGGCGATTTGGCGGCGGACGAACGTATCATAGCGCTCCTCATTCCACACCCCTTTGCGCCATTTGAGTCGCGCCTGGCGGACCTCAGCCGTCTGCGGAAAGCTGCCGATAGTTGTTGTCGGCAGTAGGGGCAAACGCCATTTCTCCTGCTGCAGCTGCACTCGCTCTGCGAACGGCAGGCTCCGGCTGTCCTGAAGTTCGTCCAGACGGCGGACCTGCTCGGCCACATCCCGGCGGCCGCGTTCAGGAAGTGCACGGAAGACGGCCAGCGCTTCCCGGCTCTCTGCAAGCCCCGCCTCGGCCGTTCCGTTGTCACCGCCTGCGGCTGCGGCGAGCAGCCGAAGCTCTGCCAGCTTTTCGTCGGCGAAGGCCAGCGCCTGCTTCACTGCAGGCTTCAGCTTCCCTTCGCTCTGCACCGTTACCGGCACATGGAGCAGGCTGGAGGATGGCTGAAGAATCAGCCGGTCCAGCGGCACATGAAGAGCCAGCTTCTCAATCAATCCAAGCTTGGTATCAGGGTCTGCACGCCAGATACTGCGTCCGTCGATAATGCCAGCGCCCAGCCATTTATCTTCCGGCCAGCCAAGTCGTCCGATCGCCTCCAGATTCGTGCCGCCATCATGGACGAAGTCAAGGCCAATGGCCTGTACCGGCAATTCAAGCAATGCTTCCAAGGGTTCAGCCGCTTCAAAATAAGTCTGCAGAATCAGACTCAAGCCGGGGACTGCAGCGGAAATCTCGCTATAAATGGTCTTCAGCAAGGCAATATCTTCCGCGTTCAATCCAATAACGATGGCTGGTTCGTCGATCTGCACCCAGGCTACACCTTCCTGCTGAAGCTCCTGCAGCAGCTGAATATAAGCCGGCAGGAAACGGTCGGCAACCTCCCCGATGTCCGCAGCCGGAAATCCCTTGGACAGCTTGAGAAAGGTATAAAGTCCCACGATAACCGGCTTGCCTTCAATGCCAGCCTGCGCTTTGGCGAAGCGATAGGCGGCCAGCGGTTTATTCTCAGTCAGCCGGGGTGTAAGGCTGCCGATCTCCGGCACGATATAATGGTAATTCGTATTGAACCATTTGGTCATCTCGCAGGCCGGGGCGGCCGCATTGCCGCGGGCCATGGCGAAATATAGATCAAGCGGGACAGCCCCGCCGTCATAATCATACCGTGGCGGCACAATGCCGAACATAACGGCTGTGTCCAGCACATGATCGTAGAAGGTGAAATCATTCACCGGGATCAGGTCAATACCGGCCTGTTGCTGCGACCGCAGGTGCTGAAGCTGAATGTCCGCCATTTCAGCACGGAACTCCTGCTCGCCAATTTTACCGGCCCAGTACGCTTCCAGCGTTTTTTTCCATTCACGGTTTTTGCCGATTCTCGGGTATCCCAGATTGCTGGTGATCAATTTAGTTGTCATTGAAATCTGCTCCTCATCTGTTCGCTATTTGTTGTATATCCTTATAAAAAGACGCCTCTCCCGAAAAATAAGCCACAGGGAAAGACGCCCATTGATCTTCTAAATGGAATAACGTCCGAACACCTCCCTATCTTCCGTAGGTACTGCAGTGCTTCAGAGTCAGGCAGGTCTCCTGGCTAGCGGAGTCATCGTTCTTCAGCAAGTCTTCCCGGCTGGATCTACCTGTCTGCCAGTGACACATTAAGCTGGAACTCTTCCGTTACAGTGGCGGGACCGCGTCGGTTTCGAGCCGAACTTCCCTATTAAGCTGGACAAAAGCTACATTCACTCCGTCCGGCACCTGTCTCCTATATTCGCTTTTCAAAACTTCATCCTTTAATCTGATGCCATCATACTGTACCTTTTTTGCCATCCGCAACAGATTCCGGCGATTTCAGCTATACACATTCGCTATAGCAAAACAGCTTTTTGCCCGATTTGGCATCTGAATCTTGATCAGTGCTCATGACAAAAAGGCGATACCCTCCAAGGAAGGCACCGCCCGCATTATTCTTTTCTATTCTAGAACCATACCAGATAGACCACTGCAGCAAGAACAATCCGGTAGATTGCAAACGGCAGCAGCTTAATGCGGTTGATCAGCTTCAGGAAGAAACGCATGGACAGCAGTGCGAACAGAAATGCGCTGATGAACCCGGCGATAAAGAACGGCAGTGCATCGAGAGTGAAATACTGCCAGTTCTTCAGCAGTGAAATCAGGCTGGCTCCAGCCATAATCGGCACCGCCATAATGAAGGTGAAGTCGGCCGCGGCACGGTGGCTCATTCCGAGCAGTACACCACCGGAGATCGTTGATCCCGAACGGGAGAACCCCGGCCATAGCGAGAAACACTGGATCAGACCGACCGATAGCGCCTGCCTATATGTAATTTGGTCGACACTCTCCGTTTTGATCTTTTTGGGGGCGAAAAGGTCTGCGCAGATCATTAGAATCGCTCCGACGACCAGACCAATCAGCACCGTTGAGGTCGAAAACAGATGCTCATCAATATAATCCTCGAACAGAAAGCCGAGCACTCCGGCAGGGATAAGACCCACAAGCACTTGTGCCAGCTTCAGCCGTCCCGCGGTCTCCACTGCCGGCTGTCCTTCCGGCACCGCTGTCAGCTCTTTGCGGCTGAACCGTTTCAGACCCAGAAGATCGATGAACCGGTTGCGGAAAATCACCACCACAGCCAGGATCGAGCCCAGCTGAATCACTACCTTGAACGTATTCGCTGTGTATTTCCCGAGAAATTCCTGCGATTTCAGCCACATATCATCGACAATAATCATATGACCCGTGGAGGATACCGGAGCAAATTCAGTCAAACCTTCAACAATACCTAATATGATTGCTTTAATTATAGTCAAAAGCTCCATGTAATCTCCTCCTAAAAGTTTTGTGAGCATCACATCTATGAAATCACTTCGTTCAAAACTTGCTTCGGAAGCATAAACTTAGTTTTGTGAGCATCGCATCTATGAAATCACTTCGTTCAAAACTTGCTTCGGAAGCATAGAATTCGTTGGTGTTGTTACCCGCGGGCTTTGCCGGCGGTACGTCGTTTACGCAAATACAACAGTCCCAGCACGAGAATTCCTCCGGCAATCAGGGCGTAGACCACGCTGGAATAAGCCTCTATATACCCTCCAATATCCTCCCAGGACTCTCCTAGCGCAGCACCCAGCAGGATCAGCAGTGTATTCCAGCCCAGTGTACCGATCGTCGTAAACAACATAAAAAGTCCGAACTTCATTCCCGACATTCCTGCCGGAATCGAGATCAGACTGCGCACCAGCGGCACCATCCGGCAGAACAGCACCGTCCAGTAGCCGTATTTATCAAACCAGGCATCCGCTTTGCGGATATCACTTTTCTTGATTCGTATCCATTTGCCGTACCGGTCCACAATCCGCTCCATTCGGCTGACATCCAGCATCCGGCCGATCCAATACAGAATGGCTGCCCCCAGCAAAGAACCCGCCGTAGAGGCGATAAGGACACCCGGTATCGTGAGTCCGGAGGTTGTAGTCATAAATCCGCCAAAGGGCAGGATGACCTCTGAAGGAATGGGGGGAAAGACATTTTCCAGCGCCAGCATCAGAAAAATACCGGCATATCCGAACTGCTCCATAATATCCGTAATCCATGTTTTCATGCGGTTCCCTCCGTCTAGATGAGATTTTTCTTAAGGTTGCGCAAATAGCGGCTGCGGATGAAAAAGAAGTACAGCGTCTGGGCAGCCAGATAACTGGTCAGCACAGCTCCGGTCTCGGCAGCGATGGATAGATAGAACAGCCGCTGAAGCGCAATAAAAGCAAACAGGCTGTGCAGAACCGCCAGCAGCACCGGAATGAAAAACATGAGTGCCAGCTGCAGCGTCGCAATACGGTCCAGCTCCTGGTCGGTCAGACCCATTTTGGACAGGGTGGAATACTGCAGGCGGTCATGATCCAGATCCATATAAAGACGGAAGTAGAGGAAGCTGCCGGCAGCAATGAAGAAGACGATCCCGACGAGCAGCGAAGCGAACAGCATGGTGCTGTACAGCGTGCGCTGAATCTCAAATAAGGTTCCGCTGATCACGACCGCATAAGCAGACTTTTCTTCATAGGGAACCTTCCCTTTGGCAGCGAGCTCTGAAGCCACACCCGCCGTCCGGACAAAATCATCCACGTAGAAGCCGGTATACCAATCCTGCTGCACCGGGATCACCCGGCTGTACAGACTGTCGCTGATCACCAGCCCGCTGAAATCGCCGCCTCCCCTGCCATCCAGCTCCGGCAGCAGATATTCGGCAACCGGTACTTGCTGCGTATAGCCGGTCTCTTCAATCCGTATTCCTTGTATAAGCGTATATGTTGCTTTGAAGCGCTCCGAGGTCAGACTCCGGTCACGCTGGGAACCGATCATCACCAGGCCTTCACGGCCTTCCAGCGGCGGTTCATTCGAGCTGAAGCCCGCATACTCCAGAGCAAGCTTAAAATTACTGTAGGACATCAGAGGCAGCTGACGTGTATGGTCTGGTCCTGTCTGCGAAGCGACTGCTGCGACTTTGAGCGGAATCCGCAGGGTTTCGTAAGTCAGACCCAGCTGCTCCAGCTCTGCAGTAATCCCCCTAAGGTCCTTCTCTTCCGAGGAAGCATGCCCCCCGCCCTTGGCTACATAGCCGACTGCCGCCGGATAATCCAGCTTCAGCTCCCGCGACAGCGTGTGGATCGATGCGAAGACTCCCACCGAGGTGAAGGAAACCGCCGATACAATAGTGACCATAAAAAACATCCGCCCATTGTCCTTCCACCGGTACGACAATCCCGAGAACGTGAGAATATGCGTATGCTTCCAATAGAAGCGGCGCAGCTTCCGCAGCATCCCCACGATATACAGACTGAGTTGTGTGTAGAAAAGATACGTGCCGCATACAGTAATCAGCACAACTGGAACCATCATGATCTCTACAGTAGTGGCTGTCGTGGCAGCCGCCAGACCATACCCGGAGAGGAGCAACAGACCTGAGATCAGCGCCAGCCCCTTGGATACCTTTGGCTCCGCATTCCCTCTGTGCCCGCCCTGGAACAGGCCGCGCGGTGCTTCATTCCCTATAAAAACAAAAGTAGACAGCGAGATCAGCATGAACAGCAGAACAAAGCTGCAGATGGTAAGCACCGGCGCCTGCCAGGGCAGGTGAAATGTAAGTGGGGGGATGCCCAGAAACCCGGACCCGATCATCAGGAAGAGCTTGCCCAGCAGAAGCCCCAGCAGTGTGCCGGTGAGGATAGCAGATCCGCCAATCATCATATTTTCCAGAAATACCATCAGGTTCAGCTGCCGTTTGGTCATACCGTGCATCAGCAGAATCCCGAACTCCAGATTACGTGATTGCAGGAAAGAACCTACTGACACGAGTACGAACAGGGAACAAAAGACATAAATGATTCCCTCGGCCACCATCATCGTATTTGCAGCTGTCCCAAGGATCATATCCTGCGAAATCGCCGGATGATAAATGAACAGTGCACACAGAAAGAAGACCATGACCGAAAACGCGCTGCTGACAAAATACGCGGCATATTTCCGCTTATTCCGTGCTACATTCCTATAGGCGAACTGCCGGAAGGTCATGGCCCGCTCCTCCCAGCAGCGACAGCATGTCGATGATGTTCTGGAAGAAGGCGGCCCGGCTGGTGCCCCGGTACATTTCGCTATGGAAGCGCCCGTCTTTGATAAAGATGACCCGGTGGCAAAAGCTCGCTGCTACCGCGTCATGTGTGACCATCAACACCGTGGCTCCCTCCGCCTCATTCACCTCGGCCAGCAGATTCATAACCTCGTTTGCGGCTTTTGAATCCAGGCTGCCCGTCGGTTCATCTGCCAGAATCAGTGCAGGCCGGTGGATCATTGCCCTGGCGATGGCCACCCGCTGTATCTGTCCGCCGGAGATCTCATAAGTCCGTTTGTGCAAAAGAGTGCTGATGCCCAGTCTGTCTGACACCTCTGTGAGTCTGTGCTCCATCTCCTTCACGGAGACTCCGGCAAGCGTCAATGGCAGCACAATATTTTCTTCCACAGTCAGCGTGTCAAGGAGATTGAAGTGCTGGAAGACAAACCCGAGCTCTTTGCGGCGGAACAGCGCTTTGTCCTTGCGCCCCAGGCTTTTCGGGTCCCGGCCATTGATCATTACTTCTCCCGAGGTGGGTTCGTCGATGGTGGCGATCACATTAAGCAGTGTAGTTTTGCCGCTGCCCGATGGTCCCATGATTCCCACGAACTCGCCCTTCTCCACAGCAAACCGGATATGATTCAGGGCGTGAATCGACACTTTGCCCTCGTATATTTTGGATAGATTATGGACATCTAAGATGGGCAAATGCTTCCGCTCCTTCATTCCCCTGGCTTGCATTCATTATACAAAGTGTAAACAGCAGCTGCTATTTCTGAAACTTACAACTACCTTACAGTATTGTAAGCCGCGAAAGACGATTGACATTCATCTGCAAAGCGAATATATTTGTATGCATGAGCATGCATTTAATAATTTGCGAGGAGAGATTTGAATGAAGGACTTGTTTACCCCCTATGAGCTGCAGGATTTGAAGCTGAAGAACCGTGTGGTTATGCCGCCCATGTGCCAATATTCCGTAACGAACAAGGATGGTCTCGCCACGGACTGGCACTACAATCATTACGTAAGCCGGGCGGTCGGCGGTGCCGGACTCATTATCATTGAAATGACTGATGTCGATCCGGATGGCCGGATTACCGATTATGACCTTGGGCTCTGGTCAGATGAACAAATCCCCGCACTGGCGAGAATCGTTGAAGCTTGCCACGCTTACGGTGCCAAGGTAGGCATCCAGATTGCCCACGCCGGACGCAAAGCTGAGGATGCTCCTCAACCGGTGGCCCCCTCTGCGATTCCTTTTAATTCGGAATTCAAAACTCCGCGCGAGCTGACCACCGAAGAAGTACAAACGATGGTTCAGAAATTCCAGGCAGGCGTTAAGCGCGCCGTTCAGGCGGGCTTCGATGTGATTGAGCTTCACGGCGCACATGGCTACCTGATCCACCAGTTCCATTCCCCGCTGACCAACAAGCGGTCTGATGAATATGGACAGGATCTGACGCTGTTCGGCAAAGAGGTCATTCAGGCAGCTAAAAAGGAAATGCCGGAGGGCATGCCTTTGATTATGCGGATATCCGCACAGGAGTATGTAGAAGGCGGCTATGGCATTCGCGAGAGTATCGAGATTGGCAAAGTCTATAAGGAAGCAGGCGCGGATATTTTTCATATCAGTGCGGGTGGTGAAGGTGCCATTGCTGCTGAAGGCCAGCCGGGAACTCATGCTGCCTATCAAGTTCCGCTTGCCCGTGCATTCAAACAGGAGCTGAATGTTCCTGTGATTGCAGTAGGGCGCCTAGATGAGGCGGTTCTGGCTAACGCAGTTATCGGCAACGATGAGGCTGATCTCGTCGCTGTGGGACGGGGCATGCTGAGAAATCCGTACTGGACCCTGGAAGCCGGAGTTCAGCTCGGAAAAGATGCCGGACTGCCGAAGCAATACGAGCTTGGCTTTCCCCGTTCCCGTAGATAACCTCCTCCCAGAAACCAGGGCGATTCCCTCGCCGTTCCTTATACAAACCGGGGCCTGGAATGTTATAATGTACAAAAATATCATCATATGGCATACATCCGGGAGAGGAATGGTGTAGATGAAAAATTCTCTTGAGGGTGGCGTAATCACAGGCTGGTTAAGCTTAACTCATATACAAATGAAGGTTGCAGGTGAACTTGAAGCCAAATTGCAGGAGAGCTTTGGGTGGTCTCTGAATGAATTCTATCTGATGTACTTCCTGTCCGAAGCACCGGAGAAGAAGCTGCGCCTGCAGCAGCTGGAATCTATGGTTGGGCTCAGCCAGAGTGCCGTCTCCAGACTGGTCAGCCGCTTCGAAGCCAAAGGCTGCGGCGCACTGCAACGGACGGTCTGTGACGACGACCGCAGAAGCATTTATACCTCTCTGACCCCTTTCGGCCAGGAAAAGGTGGACCGCGCGCAAGTGACGGTGAATGAAGTGCTTCGTGAAGCGTTTCCCCGTGCGGAGATCAAGCTGCTGCTGGAGCAAATGCTGGACCTTCCGCAGCAATAGCGCCCAAGCCGGGCTCACCCCAAAATCCATTTATTTTCATAAAAACCTGCTGTCTCATATTGGAGACGGCAGGTTTTTATGGTTGCAGTTCATTGCCTTACTTGATTCCGTTCACTCAAAACATAATCCGGACCGTAGTTCCCGCCCCCACCTCGGAGGATATTTCCACGTGATGTCCCAGCTTACCGCAGATTTGCTTCACCAAATACAGGCCCATCCCGGTAGATTCCTGGAAGCTGCGCCCGTTAACACCGGTAAAATAGGCATCGAACACACGCGGCAAATCTCCTGGCGGAATACCTACGCCTTCATCCCTCACCTCAAGCACAGGTCTGCCTTGTTCCCCTGCATACCCGTGAAAATGTACAAATCGTCCCTCCTCTACCGTATACCGCAGCGCGTTGGTAATCAGCTGTGTCAGCACAAAGGACAGCCATTTCTCATCTGAGGTAATAAAAAGGTCATTCTCGACTGAAATGGCCGGAAAAACACGTTTACGGATAAACAGCCGTTTCTGCTCCGAGGTTACGCCCCGCACAATAGCCGAAAGCTCAAGCCGCTCCACATAGAAATCATGCTCGAACGTGTCCAGGCGGGCGGTATAGAGGACGGTATCCAGCCCTTTTTTGAGCCGGTCCAGCTCATCGCTGATCGCCGTAAAAGGCGGGCCGTCTTTGTCTTGAATCATAAGGTGGATGACCGACAGCGGGGTCTTCATGCCATGCACCCACTGGTTAATGAAGTGAATATGCTCCTCCAGCTTATGGCGGTAGCTATGCAGGTCATTCTGATACAGGCGGAACTGATGAGCCAGCAGGCTGCGCAGGCTCTCCGCCAGCGGAGTACTCTGGACAGGTCCGCCGGAGTCATCCAGCGATGACGGCAGATTCAGCAGACGTTCGTAGAAGGAACGGTTGGAGAAATAGCGGTATGCCAGGTATGCCAGCAGCAGACAGGTGCTAAGCAAGCCCGCATACAGACTTACATTCACTCCGCTGCCCCCGTCCAGCCGATAGACCAGTGTTATCATTGAAAGCTGGGCCAGATAAATAATAATAAGCGGCATCTGTTCCCGCACAAAAAGCTTCATCTTAGGCCTCCTCCCAGTTATCGCACAGCCTATAGCCTTGACCGCGTACCGTCTGGAGGCCGTCCGCGATATCCAGCGCCGACAGTTTTTTGCGCACCCGGGTCACATACACATTCAGGGTGTTGTCATCGACAAAAGCCTGGTCATCCCAGATTTTCTCCAGCAGCCGGTCGCGGGTCACGAGGGTGCCTGCCTTTTGCATCAGCTCATCAAGTATTTTGGCTTCAGTGTGACTGAGGTCGATCTTGGCGTTGCCCCGCGACAGGACCAGACGCTCCACATCGAGCATCAGCCCCGACACGGTCAAGCTGCGATCACTTCCGCCTCCGGCATAGGAGCCGTAAGCCCGGCGAAGATGGCTTTTGATTTTGGCAAGCGCAATCTCGTAATCGAACGGCTTCGTGATGTAATCATCAGCGCCGTTTTCCAGCGCCATCACCTGATCCATTTTGCCTTCACGGGCGGAGATGAACAGGATCGGGCAGGTAGAGATTCCCCTGATTTGGCGGCACCAGTAGTAACCGTCGAACTTCGGCAGATTCACATCCAGCAGTACCAGATGAGGAACAAACTGCTCGAACTCTGTACGGACCGCTTCAAAATCACACACGGCCTGCGTATCATAGCCGAATTTATGTAAATAATCCTGGAGCAGCGTCACCAGCCCACGGTCGTCTTCAATAATAAAAATTTTGAACATATCAGGCCTCCGGTCTGCAGCATAAGCCCGCAAAGGGGTTTGCCCCATAATATATACAGTCCCTGCATAGTAGTCAAATATGAGGTAAAGTTACTAAGCATCCCATGATGAAATCCCGCCTGGCAGGTGTTGCGCCTCAGAACCCGCGCAAAAACAGCCGCCCACCGGAGTACTCCGGCAGACGGCTGTTTCATTGTTAAGGAGTAAAGGTAACAGGCCAGTTGCTTATACCGTCTATCTGCCGTCCAGCAGATTGCCCAGACCGCCGAGAATACTGCCTTCTTCCTTGCGTCCTGTAGGACCGGCAGCAGACAGTATACGGTCTGCCATCCGGCTGAACGGCAGCGATTGTACCCACACCTTGCCCGGTCCGCGCAGGGTGGCAAAGAACAGGCCTTCACCGCCGAAGAGCGCAGTCTTCACGCCTTTGACCATTTCGATATTATAATCTACAGTGGAGGTCATCGCCACGAGACAGCCGGTATCCAGCTTAATCGTCTCACCCGGCTGCAGCGTCCGCTCCATGATATAGCCCCCGGAGTGAACGAAGGAAAGACCATCTCCTTCGAGCTTTTGCATAATGAAGCCCTCACCGCCGAAGAAGCCTGCACCCAGCTTGCGCTGGAATTCAATGCCGATCGATACACCTTTGGCTGCACAAAGGAAGGAATCCTTCTGGCAGATGATCTTCCCCCCATGCTGCTGAAGATCCAGAGGGATGATTTTGCCAGGGTAAGGCGCGGCAAAGGTAACCCCTTTGCGGCCGTAGGCCCCACTGTGTGTGAACACTGTCATGAACAGGCTCTCACCGGTCAGCAGGCGTTTGCCTGCGCCCATCAGTTTGCCCATCAGCCCGCCCCCGCGTGATCCGGTTCCGTCACCGAAAATGGTCTCCATCGAGATTTCCGGGTCCATCATCATGAAGCTTCCGGCCTCCGCAACCACACTTTCACCTGGATCAAGCTGTATCTCAACACACTGTATTTCCTCACCCATAATCACGTAGTCAATCTCATGAGCACTCATTGTTATTCCTCCCAAATTTAGGTCTGCTATGTAATCCTATGTTTGTACGGCTGAGATATATACGCTCCACGCGCTTCACTGGTTTCACTAACCCTAGACAACAAAGAAGGCCAGCCCGAGTGTTAATCTGGCTGACCTTTCGCTTATCCCCATAACAGGGGGTAATTTGAAACTTTTCACATTACTGTACCATCATGCGGTTTGCTTAGTGCGGGTTGAATCTTCGGTGCTTTGCTCAGCTTAGGTCTGCCCAGTGAGGTTGTAAACGTAATAACGTAGCCTGCAACAACTACTGCCATTACGGTGTACAGCGTTTCCTTGAGAGGCATATAGAAAAGTGATAGTGCCAGAACGATAACATCCATCAGGATAAATACGGTTCCTACCTTAATTCCCTTCCATTCACTGATCAGCAGTGACAAAATATCATCACCGCCGCTCGCCCCGCCGCCGCGTAGGACCATTCCCGCTCCTAGACCTGTCAGTACACCGGACAACAACGCCGCAAGCGGCAAGTTATCCTGCAAGTTGATCACCCATCCGGAATAACGTTCCATCAGGCTGTAGAATACGGTGAAGGCTCCTACAGAGATGAAGGTATTGCACACGAACGCTTTTCCCTTGAAGAACATTGCGATTAGAAGTACTGGTATGTCTAAGACTAGAATAGACAAAGATGGCGAAATACCTAGTACATATTTGCCGAGCAGTGACAAACCTACGAAACCACCCTCGGTCAAATGATTCTGATAATTGATGTGATAATACGTAAATGCAAGCAGAAATGTTCCGGACAAAATAATAGTTAGTCGAAGCGGCAATCGCATGCCACTGTCTTGTTTCCTCATACAGGTCTCCCCTTATTGTAGATGGCGGCTTAGACGTATTCCAACCCTCTACGATGGGTCTGACCGGAGGATGTGTTGCTCCTTCGCATACAATACTCCCTTCCTCGCAGAGGCGGTTTCGTCAAATAACAACGGTACGCGCACTTTCTACAGGGAAGCTAAGTATAAGACAGATCATAACGTTTCCAAATCGTCCTTTGGGGAATCGTCCTTCGGGGACACATGGTATCCTGATCCTTTCTCTAATTTGATGTGTTCTGAATAGATTATACCACGCTAAGGTGCTTCTCTAAACACATTTCCATTAAAAAGCATACAGAACTTTGTAAAATCTCTGTCAGCCCGGACTCCGCAGCAGGCGGTTGACCGTCTCACGCCTCACTCCGATCAGCTGGCCGATCTCCTCCTGCGTCAATAAATCCGTCAGCTCTGCACCATGTGAATACTCGAGAAGCCAGCGTGACAGCAGCGCAAGCCGTTCTCCCGGAGTGCCCACCGTAAGATGATCCAGGCGGGTCTGCATGAAACGCACCTTCTCTTGAAGCAGCAGGGCGATTTCCATGACTTTATCCGGGTCCTCACGCAGCTCGCGGTACCATTCCGCTGCCGGAATCAGTTCCACTTCGCTTTTCATCATGGCTACAGCTGTTCCATGCGCCTCCTTCGGTGAAATAAGTGAATGATGGGGGACGGTTTCCCCGGGGTACAAGAGATTGAACAATACGATGTTCCCGTTCTCATGCAGCCGGGTTACCTTGAAGAGTCCGCTCTTCACCTGAAACAGATTCTGGCAGGCATCCCCTTGGCGGAACAAGACCTCTCCTTTGTGCAAAATCATCCCGCTCTCTCCTTTATATTCTCAGTATGTATGACTCTATTCTACAAATTGAAAAGAAACCCTGTCCAAAATCGCAGGCAGGGCACAGTTTTGTCAAAATGACTAGGCACTCAGCCATCGCTTACCCTAAATCATACTGGACAGACTGCTCTTTACTGCCGCTTCTTCAGCCATGTCAGCAGCTCGGTTGCACATTCCTCCGGCGTATGCTCCGCCGTGCAGAGCTTCACTTCAGGACTGACAGGGACCTCGTAAGGATCGGAGATCCCGGTGAAGGAAGGAATTTCACCACGGCGGGCTTTGGCATACAGGCCCTTGACATCCCGCGCTTCGCAGATCTCCAGGGGACATGCCACATAGACTTCCACAAAATCCGGAAGCATATCACGGGCATAGCTCCGCATCTCCGCATAAGGGCTGATCAGAGAGATCACCGTAATCACACCGTGCCGGTTCAGCAATCCTGAGATATAGGCTGCCCGGCGGATATTCTCGAAGCGGTCTTCCCGGCTGAATCCCAGCCCGTGGCCGATGCTGCGCCGCAGCTCATCTCCGTCCAGCCATTCCACAGCGTGTCCCTCTGCCCGCAGACTGTCCGTGATCAGCCCGGCAATTGTTGATTTGCCTGCCCCTGACAGCCCTGTGAGCCATAGGGTTATTCCTGGTTGCACACTCATGCTCTTCCCTCCGGCACGCTATAAGGAATTCGTTCCAGCAGTCCGGAACCGTAAATCTGCTGCAGCTGCAGCTCAGGCATATGGATATAGCCGATATAGCAGTCACAAGCCTTCATCCGGCAGCTTCGTTCCGCCGACAGACCTTCAAGACCATCCCTGTAGAGGCTGCCAATCACCCCTCTGTCCTTATAACACCGTTTGACCTGGCCGGAACCTTGTACATAGAACACACTGCTACCTGCATTACAGGCTTTGCCTAGGCTTTCGTAGTCTCTCGTATTAAGTACGAAATGCGGATCTATACCGCTAAGTAATGCGATATCCTCCCGTGTATAGTAGTCAGGTTTATCCTTATAAGCATTTACCCACAAATAGACATCCTCCGGCAGGGCTTCCCGCAGTGAAGCTATCGCCTCAAAGGCACTGCGCAACCCGACGCTCCCCACACTAAAAGGTATGCCTTGCTCATATACAGCCATACATTGGGCCAGAAACTGCTGCTCCGTTACCTGTCCCGGATGATAGGTCGCCCAGAAGGCTGCCTTATGCGGATTCAGCCGGGCGGTAAAATCCAGCCCGGCCGACAGATTGGTCTGAATAGCCACCTTGTCTACGTGCTCCAGATTGGAGAGTGTGACCATAGCCTCTTTGTACCAGCGGTGGATCAGGGCTTCTCCGTAAGGATTGAAGAAGATGGACAGCCGGTGACCTTCAGATCCCTGTGCGGTTGCCCAGCGGACAAAGGTCTCCAGCTCCTCACGGTCCTTCGCGAGTCGCGCTCTACTGTCTCTGGTCTTACCAAACGGACAGTACGGGCAATCATAGTTACAGGAGGTTAGAGAGCCACGATAGTAAAGAACAGCCTTCATGGCAAAACAAACCTTTCCATCTGCTCCCGGATGTTGCCCGAAATAAACCAGTCGCCGATCGAATCCGAGTAGCCGAGTCCTTCCCGAGTCAAGCGTAATATACCCTCTTCATCCAGGGCAAGGCCGCTCTGCAGCAAGAGGTTCAGCTCAGGATGATCGTTCCATAAGGAAGACGCAAAGCGCCCGCTATAATCGGCAAGCTTCAGTCCTTCACTGTGCAGCACCGCCTTCAGAATGTAACGCCGCTTCTGCTCTTCAAGACTAAGCACAATGCCGTAATCTGCGGTATCATAGCGCTCAGCCGCGACATAATCCGCGATGATGCTCTCTGTAGCCTTGCGGCTGACCCCGTAACGGGAGGCATAGTGCACATTCCGGGTATAGGATCTGGCTCCGCAGCCCAGTCCGACCATTCCTTCCTCCTGACAGCTGTAGTCCAGGATGGTTTTGCCTGATCTGGCCGTATCCTTGGCAAAACGCCGCATGGAGTATTGCGTGTAGCCATAGTCAGCCAGGACCCTTTGGGCCGCCTTATAGCACTCAAGGCGGATGTCCGTCTGGCGCCGTATATCCTCCGGCTTCACAATCGTATGATCACGCGTATACAGCGGATAAATGAAAATTTCCTCCGGCTCATGCTGCACCGCCTGCTGCAGGGAGAACAGCCAGGATTCCACCGTTTGGCCTGGAAGCCCATAGATCAGATCCAGATTCAGGATCGGAAAATCATACTGCTTCAGCAGCTCCAGTGCACGGTATACCGTATCCGGATTCTGCGGACGGAATATGGCGGCTGACTCGGCGGCAACAAAACTCTGGATGCCCATACTGACCCGGTCTACCTTATGTTCCTTCAGAATATCCAGTTTTTCCTCTGAGAGCGTCTCGGGAGAGGTTTCAACCGAGAGGGAAGCCGTGCTAAAGTCCAGACCCATGATATCCTCAGCAATACGGAACAGCCGGCGCAGCTGAACAGGCTCCAGCAGGCTGGGAGTCCCGCCCCCGATGGCGAATCTGGCGAACGGCTTGCCGCCGGTGAATGCTGCCCACTGCCGTGCCTGGCGTTCCAATGCGTCCACATACACCGTGTGCACCTCCGCCCGCTTGTCAGGCAGAGTGAACAGGTTGCAGAAGCCGCAGCGTGCGCCGCAGAACGGAATATGCATGTACAGGAAAAAAGTCTCCGCAGGCTCCTCCTGCCAGAGTGGCTCCAGCGGAACCGGCGGCTCCAGGTCGCGGTAAGCCGTTTTGTGCGGATAAGAATAGAGATAATTGCGGTAAGGATAAGTGGTAATGCGTTCTTTCCACTGTATGACCTCCTCCGAAGGGAATGGGGTTCTTCCGTCATGGCGGAGGTGCAGGGGATGCTGTGTCGACGTCATACTATTACCATCCTTTCGGGTACAATCGGTTACTGGCTAAAGAAAAAACTCCCGGTACGGAACATTCCATACGGTCTCATGCGCCAGCCGGTGTCCATGATAGCCTTCTTCGCCGAAAGCCTCCCCATGATCTGAAAAAGCCAGGCAGAACACCGGGTTGCCGCGTTCACGAAATGCATCAAACAACCGGCCCAGCTCTCCGTCTACATATCGCAGTGCAGCGCGTTGGGTGTCGACGGAATCCTTCCGGGCACCCGGCACAAAGATATGACTCGGGCCGTGGATCGCCGAAATATTGAGAAACATAAACAGCCTTTGATCCAGCGGTGTATCCTTCAGCAGCTTAAGAGCATGGTTCACCTGATGCTCTGTGGAGCGGGGATTCGTAACGCCGAATGTCATCCGCCAGTAGCTGTGCTGGAAATAACCGGGCAGGACACGGGCGAGCGGCACTTTTTTGCTAAAAAAAATGACTCCCCCGATACAAACGGTCCGGTAGCCTTCGGCGGCAAGCCCAGACACCACATCCGGCGTATCAAACAGCCATGTGTCCGGATGGGTCTTCATTCCGGTATTCCGCGAATGGAACAGCCTTACATGCTGTGATTTATCCGTAGTAGCCGGGGTAGGCAGAAATCCGCCGAAAAAAGCATGATGAGCCGCATAGGTGAAGCTTCCCGGGGTATGTCTTTTCTCCCAGGAGCCGCTGCCGCACAGATTGGGGCAGTTCGCTTCTTCCAGAACCGCCGCATCATAGCGCAGAGTATCAAGAGTGACCATCAGCAAATCATGGGTGCCGACAATGGCATTCATGTCAGTCATAAGTGACCTTCCTTTATTAACTGCTTCAGCTCCCACTCATAAGTGCCGAAGCCCTGATATACAACGTCATAGAGTAAATCACCAAAAGGATTCACATCAGCGGCATAGGTTCTATTGGAGCCGGCGGATACAAGGACGTCTATTCCTGCGACTGCAGATTTAGGAAAAGCTGCCAGCGCCCGTACCGCTGTATCCCGCACTTCCTCCTGAATCTCCCCGGAAAGACCGGCCTCTGCCGGAGTCATCCTCTGGCTGCGCAGATGAAGATTCGTGATAGGCGTAGAGCTTACCCGGGCTATAGAGTGGCAAGCCCCGCCCAGGACCACCAGCTGACGGATGTCGAGCGAAGTTCCTCCTGTGCCTGATTTTGGAATCCACTGCTCGGCATATACGCCGTGACGGCAGAGCCAGTTGATCAATCCGGCAATCATGCGGCTGTCGGTATAACGCCGCAGCATGCCGGAATTATAATAGACAGGGGGACGGGTAATATAATGTTCAACCCCCACAGTAGTCACTGCAATCTCCGCGCCTGTAGACGGGTTCATCTGATAAGCGATAACGCCCGAAGCCGCGGACCCGCAGGCCAGCTTAATAAAAATCCGGTGCATCCGCTGCTGAAGCATCTGTTCACGAATAGAGTCGTAATCTACCAGTGTCCCCTCTCCTCCAAGCGGCCGGGGAATTCTGACACCAGCAGACGCCAGAAGCTGCTGGGTGCACCGTTTGTCGGTCATCGCTGCAATATCCTGCGGATCATTCAACCACCGGGACTCCGGCAGAATGAGAGACGCCTCCTCCCGCAGTCTGGCCAGCAGGCGGCAATACCCGCGAAACCACTGGGAAGGATGGTGCAGGACACCAGGCATTTCCCGGAGTTTGCCGGCCGTTTTGAAGCTCAGCGGAAACGGATCCGGCTTCTTCCCAAAGGGATGCAGAGCATCACTGTAATCCCCGGCATCGGACGCTCCAAGCGCAATCAGGGCCCGTTCCACCTCAAAGCTGCCCCCTGGCGAATCCAGCCGGAGCAGCGGAGCACGCATGCCGGAGCTTAACCTGTTTTGCCTATCCAGGATTCCCTCCGCTTCGAGCAGCCCGGCCAGCGTTTGGCCTGCCAGCAATCCTGTATAAGGTAGAATGATCGCCGGCGGCAGTCCGAGTCGGCTTCTTGCCTGCTGAATTCCGCCAGTCCGTTTGTCACCGGGAATGCCGATGACGACCAGCGGCCGTGTCTCCTTCATCACTCGGTAATGGAGGGGTACCGCCAGTCTTCGTCATCATCGCTGGTCTGCCGGTCGCTGACATCCACAGGCAGACCGCTCTTCTGCCAGCGTGCGACCATCTCTTCTGACATGTAGTGATGGCTGAGGTTCAGCGCCTTCAAGCCCTTTATCCGCTGGCTGGCCAGAAGAGCTTCCGCTCCTTCATCACTAAGCGTTCCAAGCGAAAGGTCAAGGGTATCAAGCTGGTCCAGGATAGGGGCATCAGCAACTGCTTTGGCGATTTCATCCTGAATTTCGCTGTTTTTCAGACCGAGGTAAGTAAGCTGGGGGAACTTACCCGGCTCAATAAGCGGAGTCAGATCCGCAAGACTTCCGTCGAAGCCGTAATTATCCACTCCAAGGTACAGCTCCAGCTTGCGCAGATTCGGCAGCTTAGAAGCCGCGATCTCAGCCAGAACGCCTTTCCCCAGGCCGCCGGTAATAATAATCAGTTCCTCCAGCTTGTCATGCTGCAGGTTCTTCAGGCTCAAGTCATTCCCGCCCTGAATCGTGAGCGATTGAAGCTCCGGGAAAGCTGGTAAGAGCGGAGAAAGATCGCTTTGAGTAATCCATGAGATCTCACATTCCTCAAAGCCCATCTCGCCGATAAAAAGCTTACGCAGCGCCGGGAAGCTTGCACTATATTTCACGAGCTCCTCAACAACCTCCTCCGAGCTGTTCTCATAGGCCTGGCCCCAGTCTCCAATAATTAGGCTGCTTAGTGTGGCTGCTTCAGGACTCGCACTTAAGCGTTCAATCGCTTCCGCTATCCGCTGGCCATCTTCAAATTCATCGTACCCAATCGCAAGCTTTACTTCCGACATGATTAATCCCTCCCGGCAAATTTTGACTCTTCAAATTACCCTAACATCTTGCAGGAGGGTAGGTCAAATCAGTCCAGAGGCTTTAGGTAAAAAGTCCCGAGCCTTACCCGGCTGCATAGCAAAGAGGTTGCCCCGTCAACGAATGACTTCGGGACAACCTCATTGGATTATGCTATGCTCAGCCGTTCTTCAGCGGCTTTTTCCACAGACCAAGCGTCAATCCGGAGATCACAGAGCCGATCAGGACGGCCAGAATGAACAGCAGGGCATTGCTAGACAGTGCGGCTACGAAAATACCGCCATGCGGTGCAGGCACGTTGATTTTCCACAACTGGGTCAGACCACCGGCAACGGCTGAACCTGCGATACAGGAGGTCAGTACACGCATAGGGTCGGCTGCGGCAAAGGGAATAGCGCCTTCCGTAATGAATGACAGACCCAGCACATAGTTCGTGAGACCGGATTTACGTTCGGTTTCGGTGAATTTATTCTTAAAGAAAGTAGTTGCAAGGGCGATAGCCAGTGGTGGTACCATCCCTCCGGCCATAACGGCTGCCATCATCAATCCGTTGGTGTTGCCGCTGGAGGTAAATACGCCAATGGCAAACGTGTAAGCAGCTTTGTTGAACGGTCCACCCATATCAATCGCCATCATGCCGCCGAGAACCAGACCCAGCAGAACTGCATTTCCTGTTCCCAGATTGTTAAGTCCGCTGATTAGACCTTCATTTAGCCAGCTGAATACCGGATCGAACAAGTAGAACATAATCCCGCCGGTAATCAGCAGGCTGAACACCGGGTAGAGCAGAATCGGCTTCAATCCATCAAGTGTCTTGGGCAGGCCGGCAAAGGCTTTGCGGAGCATAATGACCACATAACCTGCCAGGAATCCGGCAGCCAGACCACCAAGGAAACCGGCATTGGAATTAAGGGCCATGTACCCGCCGACCATACCCGGCATCAAGGCAGGACGGTCACCGATGCTGAGCGCTATGAAGCCGGCGAGGATTGGAATCAGGAAGTGGAAGGCACCATCTCCGCCGCCAATCGTCTGCAGCAGCTTGACGATCGGATTATCCACACTCGCCACCTGCTCGAACAGGAACGAGATTGCCAGCAGAATCCCGCCGCCGACTACGAACGGCAGCATATGCGAGATGCCGTTCATCAGATCCTTGTAGATTCTGCTTCCGACGCTGCCGGATTTCTCTGCGGGAGCCTCATCTCCGTCTCTTCCCTCGCTCCGGTAGATTGGAGCTTCTCCCTTAATTGCTTTGGTAATCAGCTCTTCAGGCTTACGAATACCATCACTTACCGGTCTTTGCAGCACCGGCTTGCCGGCGAAACGTGCCATCTCAACTTTTTTGTCGGCGGCAATAATGACACCGCTTGCCCGGGCGATTTCGTCCGGAGTCAGTACATTCTGAGCCCCTTCCGACCCATTCGTCTCCACGCGGATATTTACGCCCATTTCCTTGGCTTTTTTCTTCAGTGCGTCTTCCGCCATATAGGTATGGGCAATCCCTGTTGGACAAGCGGTTACAGCAACGACAAAGCTTTGTGAATCCGGGTTGCCCACAATTACACGTTCGGGAGCCTTCGGTTTGGTTTCGCCAGTGCCGGCCGCTTCATTCGCCTTGGCCTCAGCTTCTGCTTCGGCTTGTTTGGCATCGAATAGAGCTGCAACTTCGTCAGGCGTCCGGGCATTCATCAATGCTTCAATGAATTCGCTTTCAATGAGCAACCTGGACAATGCAGCCAGTGTGCGCAGGTGCATATTTCCAGCTCCCTCCGGAGCAGCTATCATGAAAAACAGCTTCGCAGGCTGTTCATCCAAAGAGGCATAATCTACGCCCGCAGCGCTTTTGGCAAACACTACTGTAGCTTCATTGACCGCTTTGGTCTTGGCATGCGGCATGGCGATTCCCCCGCCAATTCCCGTGCTGGACTGCGCTTCGCGTGCCAGAATCTTTTCCTTGAACAATACGGGATCATTAATCCGTCCGCTGGCCGCCAGGCTGGCGATCAATTCATCAATCGCCGCTTCCTTAGACACCGCCTGAAGGTTCATGATCATTGTTTCTTTTATCATCAGATCTGTAATTTTCATTACAATCCACTCCCTTAATCACAAGTGTACTGCTTGGTTAAATCTCTTCAATTTCAATCTGCGTGCGAAGCTGTCCGATAAGTGCTCTCTCTGCCAGGTCATCTGAGAATGCTGTCGCACTGCCAGAAGCCACGCCTGTCCGGAAAGCCTCCAGTACATCACCAGTCATAGATAGCGTACCCACAAATCCGGCGATCATTGAATCCCCTGCTCCTACGGAGTTCTTCACCTTGCCCTTCGGCGCATTGGCATAATATACGCCTTGATCTGAGATGAAGAGTGCTCCTTCACCAGCCATAGAAACCAGAACATAACGTGCTCCCAATTCCATCAATCTGCGACCGTAAGTGATAATTTCGTCTCTTGTGTTAATTCGGACCCCGAACAGTTCTGCCAGCTCGTGATGGTTGGGCTTCACAAGAAGCGGTTCCAGCGCAAGCGCATCTTTCAGCGCCTGGCCTGTGGTATCGATGACAAATTCGGCCTTTTTACGCTTGCATATGTCTATCAGTCTGCTGTAGAAGGCTCCTCCCAGCGAAGGTGGCACACTGCCTGACAAAACGAGGATATCGCCTGCCTGTAGTGCCCCCAGCTTAAGCATCAGCGCTTCCGCTTCTGTATCCCGGATCACAGGTCCGGTTCCGTTAATCTCCGTCTCTTCTCCGGCCTTTAGCTTGATGTTAATCCGGGTGTCATCCTTTACCGTTACGAAGTCACAGGAGATGTTCTCTTCACCCAGGCACTGCTCGATGTATTTCCCGGTAAATCCCCCCAGAAAACCTGTGGCTGTATTGGGTACCTCCAGCGTATTCAGTACACGGGAAACGTTAATACCTTTGCCGCCAGGGAGCTTGAGGTCGCGTGTCATCCGGTTTAAACTGCCAAGCTTCAAATCTTCAACTTCCACGATATAGTCAATGGAAGGATTAAGAGTCACAGTATAGATCATGGTTATCCCTCTTTATTATGGTTTTCTTGTCCTCACACCAAGGTGTAGCTGAGGTCCAAGCCTTTCAGCCCGCGAATGAAGCCTTCAGGTGTCTCTCTATCCAGAATGCAGTGATCCATCTCCCGCAGGTCAGCCACCTTACAGAAGGAAACCTGCCCTATTTTGCTATGGTCAGCCAGCAGAATGACCTGTTTGGCCACGGAAATCATTTTGCGCTTGGTCGCAGCTTCAAGCATGTTCGGAGTGGTGATGCCTTCGCGTAAATCCAATCCGTTGGTACCCAGAAACGCTTTATCCACGCGCACCATTTCCAGCGAACGCTCCGTCATTGGCCCTACAAAGGCCAAGGTATCCTGCCGGAGAAGTCCTCCTGTAATCGAAACTTCAATATTACGGCAATCTTTCAGCTCATTGAGAGCAATCATGGAATTCGTGATAACCTTAAGGTTCGAGAATGCCCTAAGTGCCTTGGCGATTTGCAGTGTTGTTGTTCCGCCGTCCAACAGGATGGCGTCACCATCTTGAATCATCTCTACAGCCTTGTGGGCGATTCGCTGCTTCTCATCCAGATACCGGTCCGCCTTATCGGTGATCGCCGCTTCAAAATTGACACTCTGCAGTGAAACCGCTCCGCCATGTGTGCGTTTCAGCAGCCGTGATTCTTCGAGTTCCTTCAAGTCACGGCGTACCGTGGACTCTGACACTCCCAGTTCCTGGCTGAGCTCCTGAACGGACGCCCGGGTATGTTTCTCCACAAACTGGACAATGCTCCTTTTTCGTTCCTCTTCAAACATAGCGCTCACTCCTTGTGAACAGCGGCAAAATATAAAACCTTGTATTTCATGTACTTTAGAGAACTACCATCGAAATGAGCAGAAATCATGATCTAAGGTGATTATTATTGATTGTTTGTGATTGTTTCTGCTCACTTGTGATTATAACAGCGTTTTCATTCGTAGTAAAGCAATTTTTCTTTGGTTTATTTTCGTCTTCAGACCGCAAAGATATACCATTCTTACAGAGGGGATTCAGAATACCATTTGATCATTTCGGGGTGCTCCTTCAAGCTCAATAGAGCATGTAATCCGCATGAGAAATAGGCCTTTGAAATATCCTCTCAATTGCCTATTTCAACCCGGCACACTTTGACATATTTTATATTACATATGGGAAAAAGCAGGTGAATTGGCGATGGCTCATAATAACTACTCGGGATACGGGAATAACGGGAATGGTGGCAATAACGGCAATACGGCTAAGGACAATAATGCAACCACTGTCGAAGGTGAAGAGCTGGATGCGGAAGACTATGCCATTATTGCGGCGGGCCTGGCGGCACTAGGTGAAATTTTCGCCTTTTTATCGCTCGTAAAAGCCAAACAGGTATCCAAAGAAACCGGGGGTAAGGTCGGCGTAGATCCGGTTCTGTTCGTGCAATCCAGGAAAAAAAAAGCGGTGAAACGGAAAAACCGTTCACCGCGTTGATTGTCTATACTTTGAGGGCCTCACGGAGCGTCTAGCGGAATGGCATGATGCAGCCCGAACAAGGAGCTTACCTCCTGCCGGCTCTGCTCTTCCTCCAGAGCTACGATAACAATAACATGTTCCTTGCCAGCATGTTTTGCATAGAGCTTGGCATCTTCCATGGGAATTCCGATGCCGATCAGACTGACGTCCAGACCATCCCCATCCAGATCAGCCCCCGCCAGTTTGCGGGCTGCCGGCCCGGCCGCAACAGCAGTATCAGGAAGCATATCCAGCCCTACACCGAGTCCTTTGGCGGTTCCGAACAAACCTCCGTTACCTTCGCCGGCTTCTGTCCGGCCAATCCCCGTATCATGGCTGATGATCTCCAGTGTATTCTTCTGTTTCGTTACAGCCGAGACCTGTTTCGGCTTGATTCCGTGCGCACATATGTCCACTATTGCAAGGATGGCATCACTCCGATGTTCAAATATCCCCAGAACCAGTTTCGTCACTGTCATCCCTCCTGTATTAATGCGATATTAACCACTGCTTCTGGTACCTAAACCAGAGGTGCTGATTTACATCTGCAGGTATTGAATCAATCCCTCTTAATTCGGTTATAAAGATAGAATCGGTACATAAATGCTATAATCGAGAGAAATTAGGGGGTGCTGCAGTGCTTCAAAGCAAATATTTCAGAACATGCCTGGCCATTATCGCTTTTCTGACGATTCTGTATCTGGGCTCCAAAGTCGTATTTCTCATCTCACCGCTGGTAGCCATCTTCAATCTTCTGCTTGTACCGATGATGCTGTCCGGCTTCATGTATTATCTGCTAAGACCGCTCGTCAATGTTCTGGAGAGTAAAAGGCTGAACCGTATGCTTTCCATCCTCCTCATTTATGTCGTATTCATAGGTTTGTTTGTGCTCTTCTGGGTACTGGTCTGGCCGACACTGCGTGAGCAGATCCAGAATTTCATCGACAATACGCCTTATCTGGTGCAGGGACTTCAAGATCAGTTCACCAAGCTGCAGAACGATCCTAACTTCTCCCGCTTCTTCAAAGGGGATACTGATCTGTCAGCAAGGCTCTCGGGATATTTGAACGATGCCATCACCTGGGTTAGCAATTCGATGACCAATCTGATTAGTGTTGTGTCCAGCATCGTTGTAGTGATTGCTACCCTGCCCATTATTCTCTATTACATGCTAAAGGACGGGCACAAGCTCTCGCCGATCCTGCTTAGTCTGGTACCCAGAAAATACCGTAAGGAAGGGCAAGACATGCTGGTGGATATTGACAGCGCACTGAGCGGATTCATCGTTACACGAGTGCTGCTGAACGTGGTCCTGGGGGCCATGCTCTATGTAGGTTTCCTGATCATTGGTCTCCCTTACTCCCTGCTGCTCGCCATCATTTCCATCCCGCTTAACTTTATTCCGTATGTCGGTTCGCTGCTCGCCGCAATTCCGGTCGTCATCGTAGGCTTCATTGAATCTCCGACGATGGCCATCTGGTCACTGGTGGTCATTGTTGTTGCCCAGCAGATCCAGGATAATGTGCTCTCTCCGATTATTTACGGTAAATCCCTGGATGTGCACCCGTTGACAACCGTAATTCTGGTGCTGGTAGGAGGAGAATTCTATGGCATCATCGGCGTGTTGATCGCACTTCCAGTCTATATGATCCTCAAAATCATTTTCCTGCGGATCTACGAAATTATCATTGCTGAACGCGTGGAAGACGTTGTGGTTACCAAAGACGAGCAGCTGTGACCCTGAGCAACAGCTTCGGTTAGATTAATAAAGGAACGGTCCTAATTTCTGGAGTCAGACAGACGGTTGCGCCGGGTGAGGACGCTCCGCGAACGAAACGTTGTTCCAATGGCTGATGTGTCCAGACTTAGACCGGCTCCAACAAAAAAGACAGCGGCAACCTTAGACGAGAAAATAACGTCTTAGACTGCCGCTGTTTTATTGAAATAGCGTAATCCGAATAATTCGGTTCACGAAAAAACGGTCGATACATCACGATAACGCGCCGCCGTATCTTACTATATCTCATGCTCTTATTATCTAAGGTAACAGAAGTTCTATCCGCAATCTTCTACTATTCAAATTTCAACTGGAGCGAATCACAAATTGGCATATAGCCTATCTTTTGATAAATGCTATTCGATGTGGGATTGGCTAAGTCCGTATATAAGACGCACTTAGTAAATCCTTTATCCAATGCAAGTTGGCTTATTTGCGCCACAATTGAAGTAGCGTATCCCTTTCCGCGCTCATATGGAGGGGTATATACAAATGCCACGCCAATAGCCGTCTGCATTTCCCTTGTATATCCTGCCATAGAAACGGGTATCCCGCTGTCCTCTAAAATATAGATTTTTTTCGATGCTATCCGGTAGAGGTAAGGGTCTGCCTCTTGCGGGATGGACATTTCGGTTTGGCCATAACTCCCCGCTGCATAAAACGCTTCAGCCCAGTATGGAAAAAAGTGAATATCCTTTTCGTCTAGCAATCGAACGATACCAACCTTTTGAATGTCCGGATTAACTGCTGAAAGCTCATATATACGTTGGCTCATGGTTGTTTTAAAAGTTATTCCCTTGCGCAAGGTATATTCTTTGGCAAAATATTCTGCCAGCGTTTTTTCGGTGGTCACACCTGGAATTTCACGGTCTTTCAGCCCATCGATCAGACAGCTTACAGCTTCCGGATTAATATTGTTGTCTGTTGCATAAAGCGTAATATTGTGCGGCGGCGTCATTATGGCGGTAAGCTGTATGCCCTTGTCATCCGAAATCGTTGCCATAAGCCAATTTACAGGGTCACGCCAGTCGGTTTTGTCTTTTCCTTCATGCCCAATGATGATATTGCCAAGCGGAATTAAATTTTGAGCTTCATGACGCATAAGCACATCATAGGTATCCATGTAAAACTCATGCACATCCGTATACAACTTGAATTGCATTACAAAATCACCCTTTCATCTGCCTAACGTTCTTCCCAATTTCCCCAACAAATCACAATAATTCGGGGGGGGGGACGGCGTTTCCGAATCATTTTCAATATTCTGTAAAAAACTAAAGTGGTGTCTCAACTGTAATCCTTAATCAATGAGATTTTTCCTTCCTTAACTTCGAATGTTGACTTACCTTTTAATTGCAGTTTATCCCCACTCTTTAATCCATTAGGCAAATCCACGGCAAGAACACCTTCATAATCGATTCCGACCTCTACTTTGTCATTAATAATATTGTAATCGGTAATGGTCTGGCGACGGCTGGAGAACATCGCTGACGACTGTTCTGCCAACTCCCTGAAGGCTTGTATTCCTCGGGTCTCCGTTGTGGTTTCTCCATTGGAAATATTCATGAATATGATATCCTTATGCAAGAGTTCAACCATTCTTTCAATTTCAAATGAATTATATGCTTCAAGATAAACTTCAATTATATCCCTTATTTCTTTACTAACCATAATCATCCCCCTCTCCGTAACTTATTCTCAATGCAATATTACCATATATTTGTAAACCTCTGCCCGTTATCTAAAATGAATGTGACAGACAGGTACATGCTGAAACAAGCCGCCGGGGAGCAAAAAAGCAAAGCAGCGATTCTCCAGGAACAGGAGAATCGCTGCTTTGCTCACTTTTTGTAGTTTAAGAATAAATAAAGCTGTCACAGTCATAGAAATCTAGTCCGAACCGTTCAGCCCCGAAGAGAACGCACTACAAAAATATGGCTGCCTTTTGGCAGATTCTGTCCATCCTTGAGTGTGACTGAGCCCTTGGTATGGGAAACAATTGTTGTATTGTACGCAATCAGCTGATCGCCCTTCCAGACGGTGACCGCCGATTTGAAGTAGATTGCATTGTCGAACTGCTGGCGTTCTCTCATGACATATCCAACAGCATGCAGCGTTGGGGCTAAGGCTCTCTCTTTGGGGGCCAGTGCTTTGATGTACACAATATCGCGAAAAGGCACTGCAATTTCCTGATGACCAATGACGGCCACAGAAGCTGCCGGGTCCCATTTACGCAAAACACCTTTCATGATCGTGTAGGGTTCTTCGCCACAATACATTATAACTGGTCTGCCTACCCAATGCTTCATGGCTCCACCCCCTTAGCTGTATCCAAGTTATCTATATATTCGGTATGGACCAATTGATTCCCTGTAAGCCTTTTGATTCCAGATACTTGTTCGCCTGGGAAAAGGGACGGCTGCCCAGAAAACCCCGGTGCGCCGAGAATGGGCTCGGATGCGGGGACTTCAACACAAGGTGGCGGCTGGGGTCGATATAGGCTCCTTTTTGCTGGGCATGACTGCCCCAGAGGATAAAGACCATAGGTTCCTGCCGTTCGTTCAGCTTCTCCATCACCGCATCGGTGAAAGTCTCCCAGCCAAGTCCTTTATGGGAATTAGGCTGTCCTTCACGGACCGTCAGCACAGCATTCAGCATCAGAACCCCTTCCTCCGCCCAGTGCAGCAGCGAGCCGTGGTTCGGAACTGGCACACCCATGTCCGAATGCAGCTCTGTGTAGATATTGCGCAGGGAAGGAGGAATCCGCACTCCGGGTTTGACCGAGAAGCTGAGTCCATGTGCCTGTCCCGCTCCATGATAAGGGTCTTGCCCCAGAATAACTACTCTTGTCCTGCTGTAAGGCGTCAGCTTCAGCGCCGAGAACAATTCGTCCTTGGGCGGATATACCGTGTACTCTTTGTATTCCCGCGCCAGCCCATAACGCAGCTCCTGAAAATAAGTCTTCTGTGTCTCTTCCTGCAGGATCTCATCCCAATCGTTGCCAAACATTTATGTTTCCTCCCGCTCCCATGCGTGTTATTCATTCTTTACCTGATATTACCCAAATTATAGCTGGCTCCCGGCAGTTTATTTCCGCCCGTAATCAGCCTTGATCTCGCCCCACTCTTTGGTCTGCCACTTGAGTACTTTGTTCTTGTATGTATTCGTCTGCAGCCAGCGTTCCGCGCGGTCAATCAGTGTCCAGATTTCCTCTGTTGAAGCATCACGCGGCAGCGTGGTGGCAACCTTCTTTTGCTTAACCCATTTCATGGCATTCACGGAATCACTGTATATCGTGCGGTTGCTTCCTTCTTTATTCAGCAGAGCCAATGCGTGGACAATCGCCAGGAACTCACCTAGATTATTGGTGCCTTTCTTAATCGGTCCGCATGAAAAAATGAGATCCCCGGTCTGCGTATCGACTCCCTTATATTCTACAGGTCCGGGGTTACCACGGGTCCCCACGTCTACGGAAATACTGTCGTAATCAATCTCCGCCGAAGACTCAGCAGCCGTTGTACTGCGCTTAAACGTGCTTGCAGATTTGCTCTTCCCTGCACCCGAGGCTGCGGCTCCGGTTCCCCAGTTCCCCTTCCACCCTGCCTTGTAGGCGGCGTCCGCCTCCGCTCTGGATTCGTAGGATTTATACTTCGCCCCTGTAAAATGATCCGTCTGCGCCTGGCATTCCGCCCATGTCCCGTACACTCCCGGGTTCTTCCCTTCCCATACTACATAGTATTTCTGCTTGGCCATTGAACCTAGCCCCTTTCTGCCGCAATAACTTTATAACCCTAACAAGTGATAATTTTATTTTGGAATTGGCTATGACTCCAGCGAATGTTGGACGTCAGGCAATATCATTGGATAATATACCGGCCGCGGGTTCATAATATCCCCATGGTCATTAATCCAGCATCGCAAGGGTGGTATCAGCTATAGTCTGCAGCTTGCCCTTATCCGGTGTGGTTTTGACCATGACCCGAAGACCCACCAGCGCATTATGCAGGAATACAGCCAGATTAGCCGCCTGGTGACGGCTGGAGATTTCACCACTCGCCTGCCCTTGCACGACCAATCGTTCAAAGAGCTGTTCCGTTTGCAGAAAAGCCTCATTTACCTTGGAGGTTGCCGCCGGATCATGATTAGCCAATTCAACCGCCGTATTCACCAGCAGACAGCCTGTCGGCTCTGACTCCTGCTTGTGGATAATTGTATCAAATAATAGCCGGATGGCTTCCTTGGCGGAGTCTGTACCTTCCACACGACCAGCCATCTTACTGACTGTCATATCTGCAAATCGTTCCATGGCTTTTATATATAAGGTGTGCTTGTCTCCAAAAGTATCATACATGCTCCGCTTATGAATACCCATACCGGTAACCAGATCCTGCATAGAGGTTTTTTCATAGCCCTGCTGCCAAAACACATTCATCGCCTTGCCCAGCACGTTGTCAACATCAAACTCTTTGCTTCTTGCCATAATCAAGCTCCTTTCTGTGTCTATTTTACCATTTATAGAACGTTCGGTAAATATTATACCCCAACCTATGAATAATCTCACATCAATTCCGCACTAATCATTCTATATTAATTTTAAAGGATGTAGCGTAGCCCCAAACCCCAAGGAGGATATTGACATGAAGAAGCTAGCAGCCTTAGCAGCAGTATTCGTTCTGACATTGCTTGTCGGATGCGGAAACTCTGCGAACAATAATACGGCAGGCACCAATACGCCAGCGGGCAACGGAACCGCCAGCAATGCCACTGCTGCACCTGACGCTGTAACATCGGCTTCCGTGGTTGACAACGGAGAGGATTTCAAAAAAGCGATCAGTAAGGACGGCACCTGGATTGCTGCTACCCTTAAGGACCTGACCTTCACGGAGGATCTCGTCGTAGACGGCCAATTCATCCACAAGAATGAACCGGCACGCAAGATCGCGCTGTACACGCAGGATGCGGATCACAACATCACCAATTCTTTCACTCTGACCGCACCCAAAATCACAATCAAAAGCGAAAATGCCCGGATTCAGGGCGGTACCTTTGTAGGTGATGTATATGTGGAGGCGAATGGCTTCAATGTTGTGAATGCAACCATCAAGGGCAATGTCTATTTCTCCGATGAAAAGTACCAGGCCACCTACAGTGCATCGGACCAGGGAAAAGTAACGGGTGTAACAGAAGTTAAAAAATAATGTATAGGTTTCCGCATAAGGTGATTCTCTAAAGGCATGTTTGCCCGGAGAAGCACCTCTTTGCGGGTTATGGAGAATAGAGGCTATCATGCATATTTCATTCCGCAGGCTCGTAATTATCCCGGTTCTGCTTACCTTGGCTTCATGCACCGGGCAAGAGACTACACCGCAGCAGTACCAGATTCAATCCGGCCATAATCTGACGATCATGACCACGACAGACACACACTACCTGTCCAAAAGCCTGACTGACTTCGGCCCGGCCTTCAATCAATTCCTAGCCGCCGGAGACGGTAAGCAACTGGGGTACAGTGAAGAAATCATTAGCGCACTGGGCCATGATATCGAAATCCGAAAGCCGGATGCGCTCATCATCAGCGGGGATCTCACCAACAATGGGGAGAAGCGAAGCCATAAGGATCTGGCCAAGCGGCTAAAAATCATTGAACAGAATACCGGAACAAGGGTATATGTTATTCCCGGCAATCACGATATTCTGAATCCCTGGGCGCGCGAATTCAAGGACGAGCGGCAATATAAGGCGGACAACATCACTCCAAAAGAATTCCGCAGCCTTTACCGCGCCTTCGGGTATGACGAAGCCTTACTTAACGATAAAGATACCCTGAGTTATCTGGCAGCTCCCTCTGAGGATCTCTGGCTTCTCATGCTGGATACCAGTCAGTACGCTAATAATTCAGCACTTGGCCACCCCCAGCTGGATGGAAGAGTCCCTCCTTCCACATTACAGTGGATCGATAAATGCGGAAAGCTGGCCTCAAGCAGTGGAGCGCATATCATAGCGGTCATGCATCACAGTCTGCTGGATCATAGTGACTTCATTCAAGAGGGTTTCACGGTTAATGACAATGCACAGGTGGTGGACGCCTTGAAGCGGAACGGAATTGCCACTGTCCTGAGCGGCCATATTCATATTCAGGACATCAGCGAAAATAGCGGGGATGGCACCAGCATTTATGATATCGCGGACAGTGCCCTATCCGTGTATCCACATCAATACGGAATGCTGAAGTACTCTTCTGCGGATCATACGCTCGACTACAGCACCTCCAAGCTGAATATGGAGCTGTGGGCAGCGTCTTCCGGCAGCAAGGATAGTAATCTGCTGCACTTCGGCACCTATAGCGAGCAGAACTTCAGAAAGCGTTCCTCTACCCGAAGCTATGCCCGGCTGTCGGAGGATGAGGCTTATGACAAGTATTCAGACGCTGAGCTTCAGGTCATGGCGGATCTGGTGGGACGGCTCAACGAAATTTATTTTGCCGGCACAGCCAAGACTGACCTTCCGGGGGTGATCGCTTTAGACAGCTTCCGGCTGTGGCAGAACGCACCCTCAAGCGGACTCAAAAGCTATGTGCTTGGAATGGCCAGAAGGGTTCCCAAGGACAACCAGCAGCTTCACATCAAGCTTCCATAGCTAATCATATCCCCCAACCGCTTCAGGAAGCGCCTGGTACTCGGGTCTGCTCTGGACCAGCTTCACGATCATAATCCGCAATGCTTCGAGTCTCTTGGCATCGGGAGTGATTTCGCAATTCGCCTCACTCCAATCGAGTGTTTGCTGCTGACCATTCACCTGAATCGTCCAGTGCTCTTCGTTATAGGGTTCACGCCCACAGGTCTTGTCCGCTATCTCCAGCTCCAGGCCGCCCAGCACATTCATCCCGCGCAGCTGCTGATAAATATCATCCATTTCAGCGTCTGTCAGTCGGAGGTTTATTGCCGCTGTACCGTTGGAGATCAAATCCTTCGTTACCGTACCGTTGAAGGTATTAATCTCATTCCGGGCTGTGATACCATAACGGACAGAAAAAGCGAAGTCCCCGGGCTTCTTCTCCGGCATGGTGACAGCTGCCGGAGGCGACTCATCCGACTCTGCGGGACCAGAGCCTTTAGTGCCTCCGCAACCCGCAAGCAGAGTCGCCAGCAGGGACAACAGCATAACCGGATATACCAGTCTTCCGTTCATACTTAACCCCCTCACATAAAAATATACCTAATCATAGCTTCAGGTCTCCAAGGTGCTGCGGCTTCAGTACAAGTAATGCAGATGCGGCTTCACGCCCGTTCACCAGCAGCGTGAGGGTATGCTCTCCCGCATAGTGGCGGCGGGTGGTCAGATCCGCCCAACGGTGAGTCCGTTTTCCGGTCAGCCGGGTGCCGCCGGGAACTGTTTTGTCCGAGAGCAGGAACAGCTTACGCGAGGTCTTGCCTCCGGCCTTCACGAAATCAATACCGTATTCAACACGTATACGGACCGCTTCCCCCTCACGAATAGCAAGGGCATAAGCCAGCTCGCAGCTGTCGCCTATATGCAGTTCCGCAGGCTCTACAGACAGGACGGCACTGACGGCAAGAGGTGTCTCGTCCTCCTGGCTGGCATAACCAAAGAGGGCCATGACCTCAGGGTCCGCTTTGCGGATCAGAGTACGGCATCCATGACGCACAATCCAGTCCGTGTGCGCACTCACGCCCTTCCAGCGCCGTACGGTATCAATCACAACTTCGGGATGGTCCTTGGCAATGTCGTTCAAATTGTTCGCCACACTCTTGCGGACGTACAGCGAAGGGTCAGCCTTCAATTGTTCCAGCACCGGCAGCACCGGCGACGGGTCACGCTTGAACATGGGCAGCGCCTGACCCCAAGGCAAGCGGGGCCGGCTTCCCTCACTGGAGAGCCGCCGTACATGCTCACTGGGATGCTTCGACCATTGCAGCATCTGTGCCATCATCCGCTGCGGGTCACGCAGCAGAAAGGGGCGGACAGCGAATTCCGCCGATGATCTGGGCGTGAAGCGCTCCAGTGCTGTCATGGACAGCTCAAAGTGTTCATCACCGGCACCATACACCTCGACGAAATCGGGGAAGAACAGATAAGGGAAGCCTACACATTTTTCATCTATCGCAAACAGAATCTCCAGAGCATCCTCATACCTCCGGGGCAAAAATATTCCCAGCGTCTCCGTGATCCGCCGCATCCGTCCTTTAAGCTCCAGCGCCTCCCAAGGGTCACGCATCGCTGCAGTGATAAAACCCTCAAGGTCGAAACTGCCGTGTACTTCCTTCACCTTCGTGCCGAAGCCGTGCAGAAATTCCTCGTTATACATTGCTTTTAGCGGTTCTGCCATTATTGTCTCCTCCTGCCGGTTCTCTGTCTCATTCTTCCGTTTCAGTGTAGCCAGGAAATCGTAGCATAACTAACCGGACAGCTTTATGTCATATTCGCTGGGCAGACCTTTTTCAGAGCATCAATCATTGCAACTCACTCATAGTGTGAAGCCACTTACTATTCATGTGCTTTTGCAGTTCCAGCCAGACCTGTTCCTGTCTCGTAGTCCCCGTCCTCCAGAAACGGAGACACCGTCCACAACGAAGCCATCTCTATTACATCCTCTTCATGAGGCACTCGCCCGTAGTCGGCATGGGACTCCGCAAATACAAGATCATTTGCTATTTCTTCTTTCGTAGGATCGCCCTCATCCATTAGCGTTTCACTGGATTCCCCGACATACCCGTAGGCCCGGATTATCTCGCCCTGAACACCCTTAATCCAGGCATGATATTCAACCACACGGTGTGTTCCAAAGTAATAGGCTTCACCATACTGTGCGCTTAGCCGTTTGACCACTCCGATAGGATTATTCTCACCAGGCACACCCGAATCTGCCATGTGTGAATTGACCACCAGGGTCCAGCCTTTGACCGGAGGTGAGACATAATAATAACCTCCATAGGCACCCGCAATTCCAGTCTGCCAATTCGCCGCTTGCAGATCTTCTAAGCCGAACGATTCGGCCACCGCCTCCGTATCCGTTGTTCCAACCGCATACCACTGGCACTTATAGCCGAAGTTTACCGGGCGATCGGGTCGGGCGTCAAAATTAATTCGCTCAGGAATGTTTAAAAGCTTGCTGATCTCCTGCTTTGCCTGCTGCCGAACTTCTCCAGATGAAAGAATATTCCGCTTTAACGAGTGCAGTAAAACAACAGCAAGAAAAACAACAACCAGAATAATCATTGCAACAACCAGTTTCCTCATATTGTCGCTACCAGACCGTCCGGTCCCGCAACCACAACACCGCCGCTCTTCAAATCCACAATACGGCTTCTTGTGTCGGCCTTGGAAATGTACAGCGGCTGACCATTTGCATCTATACAGTAGGAGATGGGGATGGACACTCCGCAATTCCGGTAGGAGCCGTCAGCATGACTGGTTCCGACGACAGGACATTTATATTTCACTGCAATCCGTGCAGCCTCCTCTGTCCACAAAGCAAACTGTTCTTCACTGAACATGCCCACGCCAATCGGATGGGCTATGAAATCCAGAGATTCGGCTTGCCCCTCCAGCCCGTTCAGTCCCTGTAAGATCTCCATACACAGCAGATAACCGATCTGCATACCTAAGGCGTCAGCCACTGATGGAGCATACAGCTCTCCTTGCATGGGAGACTTCGCCCGTTCAAGGAGAATTTCTCCGCCGGGCCCAATCATTAATGCCCGGTCCTTGTTGTTCTCATCTCTATAGCTGGTAATCACCAGCTTTCGGTACTTCCTGGCAAGGCTGCTAAGGGTCTGCACACTGCCTGGATCCGTTACATATCCTTCAGGATAGAGTACTGCTTCACAAAGGGTAGACCACTGCCGCAGTTCTTCTTGCAGCTTCAACAAACCAGCTTCGTGGTACGGCTGGGAGACCAGTAACCTCATCGGGATTCCTCCATAAATTTACTTTTCGCAGTCAAACCTTCATCAATTCAACAGCGCTTCTACTTCATCCATGCTCTTCTTGGCCCTGCTGTTCAACCCTCGTTTGTCTTTGAGGCCCAGCTGCTCCAGCTCATGACCCGGATCGACCACAAGAGGCTGCCTGGTGACAGATTGCAGCAGCTCAGCAGCGGCCCGGCAGGCGGTGAATAACTGCTCACGGGACAATACTTTTTTATGGGAGCGGATGATGCCCACCAGGTTTTCGGAGAACCGCAGTCTGACGATGCTGTCTGCGCTCATGAGGTTGCGTGAAGCAAACGATACTATCTTTTCCGCCATTTCAGGATTCGGATATTGCCTGGAAAGCGTCTCTAGCGTGTCCACAGCCTCCCAGTCGCGGATCGACAGCTGCTTCAGATATCCCGCAATCATATCCTCTGCCCATTGTTTTTCTGTTTCTTTGTCGACCTCGTACTGCTTATACTGCTGCAGCACACCTTCACGGTGCATCTGTATGGGGTTGCCCAGATAGCGGGTGAACAGTTCCCTGGCTTGCTCAGTGTTATTTTCCATGCTGCAGACCGCCTTAATCTTGTATTTAATCCAGAGAAACGTAATGCTTCAAGTTCTTCTCCGTGACCCCCTGGTCCAAGCCTTTCCGGGAAATCTCGTGACTGAATTGTATCACTCCCGCGTGTGCAAAATAAGTATACTCCACCTCGGGTTCGTCTCTAAACTTGACATGTACAACAAACGGGGGGGCCTTAATGGTCCATTTCCCTTTTACCGAAGTAATTTCCGCCCGGGTATAGCCCATTTCTTCTGTCAGGTAGACTTTGACCCTGTGAGCATAGACTTTGGTGCCAACCCTTGCATAAACGATGGGAGTCAGCACGATGAGCAGTACGAGGACCGTCAGCGTAAAGACAAGTGTCTTTTTTGCAGCGCTCAAGCACTTCCTCCTCCTTTATTTGAAATACAAAGCGTTATTTTCACAAATCCTGCAAATTATATCCTATTTTCAAAATGCAAAGGCTGTCGTATTATAGATAAAAAGCTTTTGTAGCTAAACGCGCTAAAGCGAATGAACGGAGGATTATCAGCCATGCCGCAGACCCTTGTTAAAAATGTTGATTTTTTTGTCGCCGCACTGTCGCAGACCTTTGTGTCCGCGTTGCAGCTTGATCCTGACGGAATGTATTCTCAGGTGGGGATCGGAATCGTGGAGAAGTTTGCCGAAGACTACGTACGCCTCAAAAGATTCGACGGCAGTATATCCCACTATGACCGGGAAATCACAAAATTTCAGCATAACAAAACCTAACCTCCATATTATTACATTCCGCCTTAAGCATGAATTCCCTGCTTTCTCCAATTGAAGGACTTCCATAAAGGACCTCCAGCCTATAGCTTTCGCCTTTGCCAAATGCAGCTTCCCGATGCACACTGGTTCAGATCCGTCCATAGGGTGTACTCGTTACATAAGATGGGCGTATTGGACATATTCTAACTTTGGCAGCATGGAAAGGAATGAGAAGCATGAGTGACAAAGAGAAATCCCAAGACAAACGGAGCCCCGGTTTTAATCAGATTCCCGATGCGAGCAGACCAGGACAGACGGCTTCTACAGACAAGCTGAATGATATCGTCGGAGGCATTATGGACAACGTGCAGGAAACTCTTACAGGAGATTCTCCTAAGGATGCCGGCAAGAAGGATAAAGCCACGGATAAATAAAATCATATGAAAAAGCGGACACCTGAGAGGATCAGGCGTCCGCTTTTTTGGTTTTTGCCACTGTGGCGGTTAACCGGAGTATCTTTCTGCATGATTGAGATAGATAGAATAGCAAGAAGACCAGCAGACTCATCCGCATCATCCTATACAGCTTCAGCAGTATAATAAAAGACCGCTTTTTCTGCATGCTGCCTTCCATGAACAGGGACACGAAGCCGGGCAAGGCCTCTGCTGCCTAGCTATCGGTACCCATACTCTTCCAGAAATCCGTACCGGCAAAAATCTGTGCCTTGCCTGGTGCCTCCTCAGACATATCAGGCAACAGCGCCCAAGCAGCACGCTGTCCCCGCAAGGGATCATCACCCGCCACACCGTATTCGCAATATCTTACGGTCCGTTCATTAAGCCGATCCTCCCAATGATCCCAGCCCCGGGGATGAATATGGCTGCCGTAGCGGCAATTCACCAGTTCGGTCCGGGCGAATCTGCGCCAGGGCCGTCCCAGGTAGACCCCGGTTACGCCTGGATCAGCCGTTAAGAAGCACCCGCTGAACATATACCCGTATTCCTGACCCTCAGGCGTGGACGCTGCTGTTATGTATCCCTCACCCTGGCCGTAATGCTGCAGACTGCGGATTTCACAATGCTCGAAATAGGCTGCCGCCCCTCCAAAAATAAAGTCCACTGTTCCCTCAATATAACAATGGGTATAGAGCTGGCGGCAGCGGTCATGCCGCTTTTTGAGCGGGATGCCGCCGAAGGGCTTGCCCTCCTTAGTCGCAGGAGGCAGCGGTCCCGTCAACAGGGTATCCTGATATCCCTTGAAGGTACAGTTGCGGAAGACCGTCTCATCACAATGAGCATATACTGCCACGGCCTGTCCAATATCTGTTCCCTGTCCGGCCGTATTGGCAACCGTCAGATTCTCCACAACCAGACGGTGTCCCCCAAGGAAGAGCGTTGGGGTAGCAAAGGTGGTGATCTCTTCACCTGTGGCGTCCAGCTCCCTGGCATACCGGTTCATGGTAATCTCCACGTGGCCAATGCCGATAATCCGCAGATGGGAGCGGTATATCCTTACCGTCTCCTCGTATACGCCTGACAAAATATATAGTATGCGTTCCTCATCCTCCGGCTGAGATTCCAGCGCATTTACAGCCTCCTGTATGGTATGAAAATCGCAGAAGGCTTCTTTTCCCACCAGCATCGGTTCTTCCTCCTTATCATCTATCGGCTTCACGTACAGGCCCGGCGTATCAGGTAGGCATGTTCTTGTATTCTCCGCAGGCCTGCAGGAATGCGCCTAAGTTTTTTAGGTCATTGGTGATTACGGGTTGATATAATAAGCAAAACTTCCGTCACGGCGGTCCGGACCGTCCGAATCGTCTACCTGACACGTTTTGTTCAGATGCAGCAGGCCCTCATTTGTCTTAGGCAAGCAAATAAATTATAGCGTCAGAGATGTTATTCTGCCATAAAAATTTTAACGTGTGCATTTTAATAATTCCTTGACTTGACCGTGTAGAGACCGTAAACTGAAATCGTTAACAATTCTATTTTCCCGGAGAGATATTATGATCACCATCAAAGATATTGCACGTGTCGCCGGCGTCTCCCATACGACCGTTTCCCGAGCGCTGAACGGCAGCCCGCTGATCAAAAAAGTAACCCGGGACAAAATCGAAAAAATCGCCGCTGAAATGAACTATGTGCCCAATTACAGCGCCAAGAGCCTGGTGACCAAAAGATCCTTCACCATCGGTCTGTTCTTCTCCAGTATTGAACAGGGGACCTCGGCCAGCTTCCTGGTCGATGCAATCAAAGGAATCAGCCACATCCTGGATGAGAACTTCAACCTGACGGTCAACGGTATTGACGGCGTTCACAACTTCGGCAATATTCAGCCGCAGCGTTTTGACGGCATTCTGGTCATGAGCCAGAGCGACGAGGATAATGCCTTCATCTATCATGTGAAGAGTATGGGGATTCCCCTGGTGGTGCTGAACCGCCAGCTTGAAGATCCCGGCATTATGAACGTGGTGGCAAATGACCGTGAAGGCGTGAAGGCAGCCATTGATTATGCTGTCCGGCTGGGACACCAGAAATTCGCTATGATCGAGGGCAAGCCTGGCTTCAAGTCATCGAGCGAGCGCAAACAGGGCTTCATGGACAGCTTGATCGCCCATCGTCTTCCGCTGAACTCCGATTACTTTGCGGCCGGTGACTACAGCATTGAGAGCGGATACACGGCAATGGCTGCCCTCCTCCTGCTGGAAGATCCGCCGACAGCGGTGTTCTGCTCCAATGACGATATGGCGATTGGCGCGATGAACGCCTGCTACGCCCACAAGGCCGATGTTCCGGGGCAGATTTCCCTGATTGGATTCGATGATATTATGTTCGCCCGGTACACGAATCCAGCCCTGACCACAGTCCGCAAACCCATTACAGAGATCAGTGAGCTCGGCACCAAAATGCTGGTACAGCTGCTTCAGCAGCCGGAGACCAAGCCCCAGCAGTTGTTCGTGAATACTGCGTTAGTCACCCGCCAGACTGTTGCCGAGCTACAGAAGTAATGAGCCGGTATGCGGGGCTGAAGCAAACAGAACTTCATGTGCAGCCGGCTGGGGGAGCGGATCAAGAGTGATTGACTTGTGAGTAAGGAGTGCTGGCGAGCGGGTAAGGAGTGCTGGCGAGCGAGTAAGAAGTGCTGACGAGCGGGTAAGAAGTGCTGGGGAGCGGGTAAGGAGTGCTGACGAGCGGGTAAGGAGTGCTGACGAGCGGGTAAGGAGTGCTGACGAGCGGGTAAGGAGTGCTGACGAGCGGAACTGAAGCTATCCGCAGTGTAGATCAGGAACGGGCTGGGGGAGCGGAGCAACAGTTTGGGACGCAGCTCTCCCCTTCCCCCACTCACCCCACTCACCTTATGAAGTGGAAAAAGTAGAACTAAATCAGCTATGTCAGAGGGTCCGAGATGTAGTAGTTGGAAAAAGTAAACTTATTTCAGTGGTATTTGCTCATTTATGAAGATTTTGGGTGATTTAGGTGTACATATTCCCACTAATCTCTGTAATCGAGTGTTTCCCTGCCAAATAGTTCTACTATTTCCACTTATACTTGCGGATCAGCGTAATCTGGACTTCCCAAGCGCTTTTAAGAGCTATAGGGATAAGAAGAGCAGTGATTGCCAGCTCCATCCGGTTAAAAAAAGAGCCTCTCTTTTTTTAAATATAATGTTCACGTGTGCATTAATACAATACCTTATAAAGGAGATTATTGAACACTTATGACACAGCGTTTATCCAGAACCACTCAGCCCGGCCTGCCGCAATATCCGGAACGGATGATCCAATTTGGGGAAGGGAATTTCATGCGTGCTTTTGTTGACTGGCAGCTGCAGCAGATGAACCAGCAAGGCTTGTTTAACGGAAGCGCGGCAGTTGTTGTGCCTATCGGCCAGGGACTCTGCGGACTGATGGCCGAGCAGGATCATCTTTACACGGTGTTGTTGAACGGAATCATGCAGCAACAGCCTGTCAATTCGCGCGAGATTATTACCAGCGTCAGCCGGGTGATCAATCCCTACAGCGATTATGAGACTTATCTGGCTCTGGCCGAGAATGACGAGCTGGAGTTCATCACCTCCAATACGACAGAGGCAGGCATCGCCTATCACCCCGGAGACAAGCTGGAGGATGCGCCGCCTGCAAGCTTCCCTGCCAAGCTGACCGCCCTACTGCACAGACGGTTTGAGCTGGGCAAAAAAGGCTTCGTGATCATCCCCTGCGAGCTGATTGACCGCAATGGCGAGAAGCTGGAGGAAATTGTGCGGCAGTACGCTAATGAGTGGAATCTGGGTGAAGGCTTCCTGCAGTGGCTCAGTGATGAGAACACCTTCTGCTGCAGCCTAGTTGACCGGATCGTTCCGGGATATCCGCGTGACAAAGCCGCTGAACTGGAAAGCGAACTGGGCTACCTCGACAAGCTGATGGTAACCGCAGAGCCGTTTCTGTTCTGGGTCATTGAAGGCCCGTCCTGGCTGTCTGAACGGCTGCCCCTGGCCAAAGCAGGGCTGAATGTAGTCGTTACAGATGACATGACCCACTACCGTGAGCGGAAGGTTCATCTGTTGAACGGCCCGCATACGGCCATGGTCCCCCTTGCCATGATGGCCGGGCTCGAAACCGTGGAGGATGTGATGAATGATGAAACGTTCTACCGCTATGTGCGCGAGCTTTTGGATGAAGAGCTCATTCCGATGCTGGATCTTCCCGAGGAGGAGCTTCTCTCCTACGCAGACGCTGTGCTTGAGCGGTTCAAAAACCCGTTCATCCGCCATGAGCTGGCCTCGATTTCCCTGAACAGCATCTCCAAATTCAAAACCCGCCTCCTCCCTGTACTGCTCCGGTATCAGCAGGAACGCGGCCAGTTGCCGCCGCTGATTACGCTAGCCTTCGCCGCACTGCTGCTCAGTTACCGTGGAGACCGCGTGAAGCGTCAGGACAGTGCTGAAGTGCTGGCGGTCTTCGATCAGGCGTGGAACAATCCCTCCACATTCGCTGCAGCGATCCTGAAGGAAGATAGCCTGTGGGGTCAAGATCTGACCAAGGTGCCGGGTCTTACGGAAGCGGTTAACACCCAGTTGCGCCAGCTTCAAAGCTCCGACACCCGTGCGGCGCTGCAGCAATTGGTAGGTTCGAAAGCCTAATCATCATTGCCCATAAGGAGGGACAGCATGAAACAATTAATGAAAATGAATCCCCGCGATACGGTAGCTGTTGCGTTGCGCCCGATTGCTTCTGGTGAAGAGATCTCTTTTGAGGGACTCACGCTAGTGGCTGCCCAGGATATCCCGCAGGGCCACAAAATCGCGTTAACCGACTTCGCCGTGAACGATGTTATTACTAAATACGGCTACCCCATCGGGCATGCAGTCGAAGCAATCCGGGCAGGTGACTGGATCCATACGCATAACATCAAGACCAATCTGGCAGGAGAAGAAGAATATGAATATCTTCCCGAACTTCATCCGGTCATTTATCCGAAACGTGATTTGACCTTTCAGGGCTACCGCCGCGCAAGCGGCAAGGTGGGTATCCGCAATGATCTGTTCATCATTCCCACGGTCGGCTGTGTGAACGGCATTGCCGAGCAGATGCTGCAGGAATTCAAAGCAGAACACCCGGATCTGGGCGGCTTCGATAACTTTACCGTGCTCAAGCATCCTTACGGCTGCTCACAGCTTGGCGATGACCACCGCATGACCCGCAGCATTCTGCTGGATGCCGTGAATCATCCGAACGCCGGCGGCGTGCTGGTCTTCGGCCTCGGGTGCGAGAATAATATCGTCTCCGAGTTCCGCAGCCTGCTGGGCGACTATGACGAGAGCCGGGTCAAATTTCTTGTTGCCCAAGAGGTGGGCAACGAGGTAGAGGCAGGCCTCGCTCTGCTCGAAGAGCTATACGAGGCAGCGCAAAATGATGCCCGCGAGCCGGTTCCGCTCAGCGAGCTGAACGTCGGACTGAAATGCGGCGGCTCCGACGGATTCTCCGGCATTACCGCCAATCCGCTGCTGGGTGCCTTTTCGGATTTCATTATATCCCAGGGCGGAACCTCCGTGCTGACTGAGGTTCCTGAAATGTTCGGTGCCGAGAAAATGCTGATGGCACGTGCGGAGAACCGTGAGGTCTATGAGGACATCGTCTCTCTGATAAATAATTTCAAGCAGTATTTTCTCTCCTATGGGGAACCGGTCTATGAGAATCCCTCTCCCGGCAACAAGGCTGGCGGGATCAGCACGCTGGAAGACAAATCACTGGGCTGCACCCAGAAAGCTGGCAGCTCGCCCGTTGTGGATGTGCTGGATTATGGCGTGAAGCTACGCCGCAAAGGCTTAAGTCTCCTGCAGGCCCCGGGCAATGATCTGGTGGCGGCCTCCGCCCTTGCCGCATCGGACTGCCAGCTCGTGCTCTTTACAACCGGCCGGGGAACACCGTTCGGCAGCTTTGTGCCAACGGTCAAGGTGGCGACTAATAATGATCTTTTTGCCAAAAAAGGCCACTGGATGGACTTCAATGCCGGACCGCTGCTGGAGCGCCCGATGGCCGATGTGCTGGAGGAATTTATCACCTATATCATTGATGTAGCGAGCGGACAAAAAACGCGCAACGAGCAGAATGAAGTGCGCGAGCTAGCGATTTTCAAAACCGGAGTTACGCTCTAATCCTTACCTAATCCAAGTAAAGGGAGAATCACGATGTTTTTAGATGACGATTTTCTGCTGACCAGCGAAACGGCGCGCAAGCTTTTCCATGATCATGCCAGAACCATGCCGATTATCGATTATCACTGCCATCTCGACCCGAAGGAAATCTATGAAGACAAGGCATTCCGCAACCTGACGGAAGCCTGGCTGGCCGGAGACCATTACAAATGGCGGCTTATGCGGGCCAACGGGGTTCCTGAATCCCATATTACCGGTGATGCTTCCGATTATGACAAGTTCCTGGCCTGGGCCCGTACGCTTCCAATGGCAATCGGAAACCCGTTATACAGCTGGACCCACCTGGAATTGCGCCGGTTCTTCGGAATTCATGAACTATTGAACGAAACTTCCGCACCTGCCATCTGGGAGGAAGTGAACCGGAAGCTGGCTGAACCGGCCTATACCCGGCGGAGCCTGATCCGGAATTCGAATGTCAAAATCATCTGCACCACAGATGACCCGGCAGATTCTCTGGAATATCACCAGCTGTTGAAGGAGTCGGAGCATGACTTTCAGGTCTTCCCGACTTTCCGTCCCGACAAAGCGCTGAATATCGACGCCGAAGGCTTCCCGGCTTGGCTGGCCCGTCTGGAGGAAGCAGCAGGAGTTACAGTAACAACATATAGCTCATTGGTCGAAACGTTGCGGAACCGTGTTGACTTTTTCCATGAGAACGGCTGTCGGCTGTCCGACCATGCACTGGATGTCCTGCGTTATCAGGCCGCTGGTGATGCCTCACAGCTGGAGCAGATTTTCAACAAACGTCTCGAGGGTACGGTGTTGACGCCGGAAGAGGTCACTGTCTACCGGACTGAGCTGCTGTCGGCGCTGATCGGAATGTATCATGATCACAACTGGACCATGCAGCTGCACCTGCACGCCTTCCGCAACAATAATACGCCGATGTTCCAGCGCCTTGGACCGGATACGGGTTACGATGGAATTAACGATCTCTCTCTGGCTGAGGCACTCTCGCAGTTGCTGGACCGGGCCGAATGCGGCAAGGGATTGCCGAAGACCATCCTCTATTCGCTGAACCCGGGAGACTATCCTGCACTGCTGGCCCTGATGGGCTGCTATCAAAAGGACACCGCAGGCAAGCTTCAGCTTGGCTCCGGCTGGTGGTACAACGATACCCGCGACGGCATGCGCCGCCAATTGACCTTACTGGCTGATAACAGCCTCTTGGGTAATTTCGTCGGTATGCTGACCGACTCCCGCAGCTTTCTATCCTACACGCGCCACGAGTATTTCCGCCGCGTACTCTGCGAGCTGCTGGGTGAACTGGCAGAGCGCGGTGAAGCACCGGACGATCAGACACTGCTGGGACAGCTGGTGGAGGGAATATCCTACAGCAATGCCGCAGGATACTTCGGCTTCGAAGCCCGCAGCGCTGTACACTCTTGAACCGGGAAAGGAAGCCTATTATGCCAACGCTATATATTGCGGGTGACTCTACCGCCGCTCAGAAAGGCGGGGGCGAAAAGCCGATGACCGGCTGGGGTGAATTCTTCCAGGAGCATTTTGACCCTGAGATTACCGTAGACAACCGGGCGGTTAACGGGCGCAGTACCCGCTCTTATCTGGCAGAAAGCCGGCTTGAGGATATCGGCAAGGATTTCCGGTCCGGCGACTATCTGCTAATCCAGTTCGGACACAATGACCAAAAGGTAGAGGACCCTGCCCGTTATACCGATCCCGCTACAGAGTACCGCAGGAATCTGCTCACGTTCATTGATTTCGCCCGCAACTACGGCGGATATCCTGTTCTGCTGACTTCGGTCAGCCGCCGCCGGTTTACTTCAGGCGGCGAGCCTGACCCGCTCGCTATCGGGCCGTACCCGGAAGCGGTACGCGAGGTCGCGGCACAGACCGGTACGCCGCTGCTCGATATTTTTGCTTCATCTCAGCAGCTATACCGCGTGCTGGGAGAAGAAGGCTCGCGGCAGCTGTTCATGCATCTGCCCGCGAACGATCATCCCAACTATCCGGTGGGCATCACGGATGATACGCACTTCTCCAAGGAAGGCGCTGCCCGTGTGGCTAACCTGGTCGCCGAGGCGATCCGGCAGTCTGTAGAGCTGACTGCCCTGAGTGCATATTTGCGGCGGCCAGAGATTAGGGCAGCAGAGGTCGTCTCCCAGCCGTAAGACTTGCCGCTGACCGGGAAATGGATGAATCTGATCGCATGGAACCATAGGCCATAAGCCGCAAGCAGACCCGCTTGCGGCTTATAGTGCTTCAATATAGATTCTATTTATTAATAAACAGGAGGGACTATCATGACTGCACCGCTTCACCTGGGGATACGCGCCCATGATTTTGGCCAGAACCCTCTGACGGAGCTGACAGCCAAGCTCTGCCGGTACCATTTCACGCACATTCAGTTCGCTGTACATAAGTCTTTTCCGGAGAGTGTCCCCGCGATATCCAGTCTAAGTCCCGGTACTGCTGCCCATTTCGGTGATGCCTTCCGGCAGGCCGGTATCCGTATTGCCGTGCTCGGCTGCTATGTGAATATCGTTGATTCTGACCCCGCCCAAAGAACATTGGCCCTGGATGCATTTAGTACCCACCTCCGTTTGGCCCGGGATTTCGGTGCCAGCCTGGTAGGTACGGAAACAGGCAGTGTGGGCAAAGGATACACAACCGCTAATTTTACAGAGGAAGCCTTCCAGCAGGCAGTCGTTTCCGTGCAGGCAATGGTGGCAGAAGCCGAACGCTTCGGTGTAACGGTAGGCATTGAAGCAGGGATCAATCACCCGCTCCATACCGCACAGCTAGCGCGGCGTCTGCTCACGCAGGTTCCCTCCAATAATCTGCAGATCATTCTCGATTGCGCCAATCTGATGACCGTAGACAATTACCGGCAGCAGGATGCCGTGATTGCGGAAGCGCTGGAGCTGCTAAGCGACCGTATTGCCGTCATACACCTGAAGGATTACACCATCAGAGACGGTCAGATCGTGATTGTCCCTGTAGGCCAAGGCCTGCTGAACTTTGCTCCACTGCTCCATTACATGAAATATAAGCGGCCGCATATTCAAGGCATTCTGGAGAGTACGCCCGAAGAGTATCTGCAGGAAAGCACAGATTATCTGCGGAAGCTGTATGATGAAGTCTAACCGGAGAATCTGACGATAAAAGTACTGATCTCATAAGGCTTCATTTCATGGGTAACCGCCTGCCCAATGTTAGCTTCGCCGAGCGGCCGCTCCATCAGGTCGCATTCCTGCCAGGAATGAAGCGGATAATCGCTGCTAAGTGTTACGGTGCTGCGAGTGCCTGTATACTCATGCAGGCGGACGATGAAGCCGTCGCCATTCTCCGCCATTTTGACGGCATCGACGGCTATGCCAGAACTGTCTGTCTTGATCAGCGATTTGCCAGCCCCGGTAGAGTAACCGCCCTTAACCACATGCAGCGGATTGTTCAGTGACCAGGCCTCCTGCACTGTCGTTGCCGCTGCCCAGTCCCCCTTATGCGGCAGCAGAGCATACGTGAAGCGGTGTTCCCCCTGATCCGCCTGCCAGTCGGGCTCAGTTGCCGACTTGATCAGGGACAGCCGCATTACATGATCCTTGATGTCGTAGCCATATTTGCAGTCGTTCAGCAGACTTACACCGTAACCCCGCTCCGACAGATCAGCCCACTGATGGCCCACACTTTCAAACCGTGCATAATCCCAGCTTGTATTCCAGTGTGTAGGCCGCTTTACGTTACCGAACTGAATATCGTAGGTAGCTTCGGTAGCCCGTACCGCAACCGGAAATGCGGTCTTCAGCAGCTGATGCTGCTCATGCCAGTCCACACAGGTCTCGAAATCTATCCGTGTGCTTCTGCTGTACACTTTAACCCTTTGAATGATGGTGGAGTCCATATACTTCCAGGTGAATTCCAGCACCGCGGCAAGCATACCGCATTGTATTAGTTCTACGGAGCGGAGGTCGGTGATTACGCGCTTTTTCTCCTGATAAAACAGGTCAATATCCCAGGCATCGAACATCTTCGGCTTATCCTCGAAGACCTGAAGCACATTGCCGTTCTCACCTGGAGCCAGCACCTCCCGCTGTTCCCGCCGGTCATAGATCCGGCTCAGCTGCCCGGCTTCGTTCCACTCCAACACATAAAACGGCGTTGTAAGCTGCGAATCCTCCCTTTCGAACGGAAACGGACGGTCTGGCATTAAGGTTACACCTTCCGGAGCGCCAATCTTTCCTCCAGCAGTAATAGCAGAATCTCCTGCATACGGCAGTTGCGCGGGGTCTGCCACAGACCGTGAAGTGATTACGGTACTGCCCAGCATCGGAACGGATGGAACCTCCACGAGCCATTCATCCCCTGCGCGCTGAGAAACAAGCTGCTGACCGTCCGCAGTGCTCCACACCAGCTCCCCTGCTGCTGCTTCATAAGGAATGGCAGCCAGCTCTGTCCGCTCATAGAAGGCTCCATTAAATACCGTATACTGCGTTGCTTGCCGTAAACCGGACAACCCGGTCAGCCCTTCTGTTGCAGCATCAGCCGCCGCGCGGCCAATCTGCTCCGCTTCCTCATATTCCAGCCGGGAGTCCTCGTACACCTCACGGATGGAGGAGCCGGGAATAATATCGTGGAACTGATTGCGAAGGATAGTATGCCAGCCTTCCAGCAGCGGCTTCGCAGGATAGCTGCCGAAGTTTCCCTTTTCCGCAGCAAGCAGTACCTGCAGCCATTCCGCTTCGCGGTACAGCAGCTCCAGCTTCCGGTTCATCCGTTTGTTATAGGCCTGGCTCGTATAGGTTCCCCGGTGATATTCCAGGTACAGCTCCCCGTCCCAGGTATGAACATACTGGTCGGTACTGCGGACCGTTTCATTAAGCCGCTCAAAATACTCATCTGCCCGGCCCGTCTGGACTGCGGGAATCCCCGGCATTTTATCAAGCCGACGGCGCATTTCAAGCATGTCCCGGTTAACCCCTCCGCCCCCATCGCCGTAACCATAAGAGAGCAGCAATTCGCGGTTCAGATTCTTGTCCCGGTACTGATCCCAGATCCCCTGAACGGAAAAAGGTTCAATCAGCCCGTTATAAGTGTAATACCAGGCGCCGGAGTCTGGCCCTTCAGGTGTGGTAATGAAATGAGTGAGCACTTCACTGCCGTCAATGCCTCTCCAGTGAAACGTATCATGGGGCATCCGGTTATATTGGCTCCAGCTGATTTTGGTGGTCATGAATGTATCTATTCCCGATTTCCGTAAAATCTGCGGCAAGGCCCAGCTGTACCCAAAGACATCCGGCAGCCACAAATATTTGCAGTCTACACCAAATTCCTCCCGGAAAAACTTCGTCCCGTACAGAATCTGGCGCACCAGTGACTCTCCGCTGGTCAGGTTGCAATCCGCCTCCAGCCACATTGCGCCGCCGGCTTCCCACCGACCTTCTTCAACCCGCTTGCGGATTTCCGCATAGATCTCCGGGTAATCCTCCTTAATGTAGGCATATAGCTGAGGCTGGGTCTGCAAAAATATATATTCCGGGTACTCCTTCATCAACCGGAGTACGGTGGAGAAGGAACGTGCCGCCTTTTCCCGGGTATGGGTCAGCCGCCACAACCACGCCACATCGATATGGGTGTGGCCGATTGCGGTTACGGTTACAGGATGCTTATGCTCAATTAGTGCCAGCTGCTCCAGTAGTAGTGACTCTGCCTCCTGGACGGAAATGTAAAAGTCTGCGCTGCCCGGTTTAGACCAATCCAGCTTGTTGAATGCCCGGTTAAGCACCATCAGCAGTTCCTGCTTCTCCGGCTGATTATCCGCAAGCTGCTTGTATGTGGAGAGGGCCGCCCGGCCGGTATAATACAAATTATCAGCTGCCTCATCCAGCCAAGCCAGCTCTGCGCGCACGATCCGGTGCTCCTGGGGAACGGGACGTCCTCCGCCTTCCAGTCCCGACCATAAGCGGAAAGTGAAGTCCAGCGTCTGCCCTGCGGCATTCTTCTCCAGAAAGACCTCCTTATGGTTGGAATCCACGCCCTGATAAGGCTTGCCGTCAATATACAACAGCGATTCAAAGCCGCTATTGTTGCCCCCTCCTGTCCGGCCAAAGTCAAAAATTCCGACCACGCGTTTCCCACTCCAACCTGCAGGCACTTCCACTGTCCGCTGAAGCCAGATGTACACATCCCGTCCGGTCCAGTAATCCCCGTGCTGAAGCTTGCTGTCTCCTTCAAGTTGTGGTGGGTACATCCCATTTGCCCCATCCTTATCCTCCACCGCCAGCCAATCATTCAGCTTGGCAATCTCACGGTAACGGTATCCTTCCAGCTCCCGCAGCCGGGCAGCCAGCTTCTCCTCTGTCCAAAACATTTGCCCATCCTCCTCTTATAACACGTGTTATATTTAATGGAAACGGCTGCGCCGCCCTTGTCAAAGGACAGCTAACCGTTTACGCACTTTCGCCTGCCCTTAACACCGCTGGCAGCCATATCTTTCCGGCTTTCTCTGGGGCAGCTCCGGCTTCAATAAGCTTGAGCACACGGCGGACCGCTTCTTGCCCCATGCCTACGTAGGGGATTTCCACACAGCTTAAGGCCGGCAGGCTTAGACGGTGGCCCTGGATTGTGTTGTCTGCCGCCATCACCCGCAGCTCTTCACCGATGTGCAGACCCAGCTTACTCGCTGCCCGGTACAAATCAGGAATGCCGCTCGACCAGTTCACCAGCAGCGGCGGCATTGGCTTCCCGATCTCCGACAGCTTCAGGAGCCATTCCTCCCAATCCACCCGCCCTTCCAGCTCGGGAAGCCGGAACCAAAAAGGGCTCATGCCCCGTTCGCTACACCAGCTTGTATAGGCTTCCCTGCGGGTCCGCTCCGCCCAGCTGCGGACGCCGTTATGATACACCTCGGCATACACGGGAGCCAGCAGCTGCGGGGTTCCCGGTCGCAGTAAATACTCCAGGGCCAGTTCTACACTGCCCTTATAATCGGCCAGTACAGAGCATACCCCTTCCGCCTCGGCATAGCCTTCCACGGAAACATACGGAACGTCCGCCTCGCTGACCTTGGCGGCCCATTCCTCATCGTGATAGCTGGTATCATCCAGCGTCACGATGCCATCGATCTTCCGCTGGCGGTAGAGATCCACCAGCTCATCTCTCGCTTCGCCGTCCGGCCGGTGGCCCGGCGAGCAGAGCAGAATGTGATAACCATGCGCCTCACATTCCTGCTGCATACCCTCCAGCAGCCGCATGAACAGCGGATGCCGTGTGTCGCCGAACGCAGCCAGACTCATGCTGCGGCCCGTCTTCATGCTCCGCGCCTGGGCGTCCACATGGTAGTTCAATTCGCGGATTGCCGCCAGCACATTCTCGCGGGTCTCCATGCTTACGCCGATGCCCGGTGTATCATTCAGCACCGCAGAAACTACGCTGCGTGATACTCCGGCCAGCTTCGCAACGTCGTGGCTAGTCACTCTTTTTTTGCCCATATCAGCACCTCGGCAAGAGTATAACACGTGTTATTTTCGTTGTATACCCTCATTATGGAAAAAGTCTGAACGGATATTCATTCAACACCGGCAGATAATCAGAATGCAGCAAAAGAGAACAGCAACAGCCTTTAACGGCTGATGCTGCCCTCTTTCTTAAATAATAGCCGGCTATTATTTTACTCTCGGGGCTGTAAGCAAGCTCTCCACAATATAATCGAGCTGGGCATTGAGCGAATAAATATCACTCTAGTAGGAAAGTCCAAAATCAATCTCCATCAGCCGGCCTTCTTTGACCGCAGGAATGCTGTTCCATATCGGATCCTGGGTCAAATCTGCCATGCCTTCATAGGAAGATCTGAAAATATAATCCCCGCTGTATCTCGCGAGCACTTCAAAGGATACGGGTTCGCCGTCACCACCGGCGGCGGAATCGATCTTTTGCTGAACCATTTCCGGCGCCTTCATTCCCAGGTATTCATAGATCACCTGCGAGCCGCGGCCGAACTGTTTGCGTGTGACCACGGCCATGCTGCGGTTATTGCCGCCTTCCATAATCGAAATAGTATGTTCAAGAATGCCGGCTTCCTTGAGCTTCTGCTTGCTTTCCTCCACTTTGGCGTGGAACCCGTCGAATAGCACTTTGCCCAATAGAACTAAGTAGTACTCCAACGCTTCTGTTATCCGCAATATCTCAATCAACATGCCTTTGCCGCCATGAATGATTGTTGCGCTGTGAAATTCATAGTTGTAATCGTCCACAAGCACCTTGCCACTGCCGCGTATGATATATAGAAAAGCACTGGCCGGCAGCTTGTACCTCACATCCGAAGCGCTGCCGCTGAAGGAACTACGGCGGATATCTATAACTTCTATAAACGAATGATTCCACAGTAAAATGTGGTCCTTCAGATTCATGGCTCTCTATCAACTCCCATTCTTTCATCCCGTGATTATAGATGATAATCGTTCTCATTTGCAATAAAATGCTGTGACTTTTCCGCCCCATTCCGCAAAGGATTCTCCTTTGCTCATAGCGAAAAATAGCAATCCTACGCCCCATTCGGCCATTCCTACTTGTTATGCGTACCTCTTCATGGGTACAATTAATTATTAGTACGTGTCATTCATATAAAGGATAGGTGAAACAAATGCAGAATTTCGGATTCGCAAGAGTCGCCGCCGCTTCCCCTGAATTGCGGGTTGCCGACTGCGAGTTTAATGCAGCGCAAATTATAGATGTCATCCGGCAGGCGGATGAGAATCAGGTCGAATATCTGGTGCTGCCGGAGCTGTCTATTACCGGGTATACCTGTGCGGATTTATTCCTGCAGCCCATGCTCCAGCAGGCTGCGCTTACAGCGCTACATAAGATCACCGCAGCCACTAAGGGGCGCAATCTGATCGTCATTGCCGGTTTGCCCATTGCTGTAAAGAGCAGACTGTTCAACTGCGCTGCCGTGCTGCAACAAGGTCAAATTCTGGGTCTTGTGGTGAAGACCTGCATCCCCGGCTACAGTGAATTCTATGAGCCCCGATGGTTTGCCGGGGCCGAGGATCTCGAGGTCTCCGAGCTGCGGGTTGGTGCAGCGGTTGTCCCCATCGGCAATGATCTGATCTTCACCTGTGAAGGCAGCGGCGGGATATCCTTCGGCGTGGAAATCTGCGAGGATCTCTGGGTTCCGGTTCCTCCGAGCAGCCTGCTCGCCCAGGCCGGAGCCACGCTGTTGTTCAACCCCTCGGCCAGCAATGAGCTGGTGGGCAAAGCCGATTACCGCCGCCAGCTGGTCACCAGCCAATCTGCCTCCTGCGTCGCAGGCTACGTCTACGCTGGCTGCAATACCGGCGAATCGACTACGGATGTCGTATTCGGCGGCCACTCGCTGATCGCCGAGAACGGGCAGATGCTCGCTGAATCCGAGCGTTTTACCCATGAGAGCCGGATCATCATTGCCGATATCGACGTGCCGAGAATCCAGTATTCCCGTACGGTGATGGGAACCTTCCGTGCCGGCAAGGGCGGACGCAATTACCGCGAGGTATTCTATGCCGCTCCGGACGTCCATCATGAGGGACGAAAGCTGGTCCGCAGCATCGCCGTCAATCCGTTTGTACCCGGCAATCCGCAGCAGCGCGACGACCGCTGCCGGGAGATTCTTTCGATCCAGACCGCAGGCCTGATGAAGCGCATCCGCCACATCGGCACCAAGCAGGCGGTCATCGGCATCTCCGGTGGCCTGGACTCCACGCTGGCGCTGCTCGTCGCCGTTCGGGCAATGGAGCTGCTCGGCCGTCCGGCCAGCGATGTACTGGCTGTTACGATGCCGGGCTTCGGCACGACGAACCGCACCTATGATAATGCAGTCGGCCTTATTAAGGCGCTCGGAGCTTCGCTCAAAGTAGTGGACATCAAAGACGCCTGCCTGCAGCACTTTGAGGATATCGGCCATGACAAGGATGTTCACGACCTGACCTATGAGAATGTTCAGGCCCGGGAACGTACACAGATCCTGATGGATCTGGCCAACAAGAACGGCGGCATTGTGATCGGCACTGGGGATTTGTCAGAGCTTGCCCTCGGATGGTGCACCTATAACGGTGATCATATGTCCATGTACGGCGTCAATTCAGGTATTCCGAAGACGCTCATTCAATATGTCGTCGCCTGGTATGCGGATCACGAGGCGGACGAAACCGTGAACAAGCTGCTCTACGACATCATCGACACGGGAATCAGCCCTGAGCTTCTGCCGCCATCCGCTACTGGAGAGATTGTACAGCTCACGGAGAATATTCTCGGGCCTTACGTAGTGCATGATTTCTTCCTGTATTACATGCTGCGGACCGGCGCTTCCCCCGCCAAAATGTTCTATCTTGCCCAGCATGCTTTTGGCGATACCTATCCCAAGGAGCAGCTGGTAAGCTGGCTCAGGGTATTCGTCACCCGCTTTTTCACTCAGCAGTTCAAGCGCTCCTGCCTCCCGGACGGACCTAAGGTGGGAACGGTCAGCCTCTCACCGCGCGGCGACTGGCGTATGCCAAGCGATGCTTCTGCCGCTCTCTGGCTGCGTGAAGTGGAAGAACTCTAGGCGGCAGCCGCTTAACCGCAGACTTTCTGACATTCCTTGCATATAACCGGCAACGGCTGCGCCGTCCTATAAGGACAGCGCAGCCGTTTTAGTGTAAAATAGATTTTTCATACCGCCAGGGGGACCTTGGTTGTCAGCAAATCATAAGTTGCATGGACTATAAGGCGAACCCAAGTGGAAAAGGTAAACCTAATCCCAGCCAGCCATCTTCCAAACGACCGCAAGTGGGAAAAAGTAAACCTAATCTGGCCGATTTGCTCCAAAACTGGTCATTCCGTATAAAATAAGTGTACAAAATCCCACTAACGGCGCATCGGGACGGTTTTCAGCTGATTTAGTTGTACAAATTCCACATCGCTTTCGGTCACCAGCACTTCGCTTACGTTCACCAGCAATTATCGATCGGTAACCAGCTCTTAGCTTTTCAGCGGCAACCGTCCCAGCACCTCAACAATATCCCTGCAAAAAACTCTACAGAGTTCACTCTTATCATCCCAACTTTTTATCCGCTGATGCATAATCATAAACGTTATTCAGTACAAGCACCTGGTCACTGCCGAGGGGGGTATGGACCGTTACCGTCTGACCGGGTTCGGCCAAGAGCAGCCCTCTACCCATCGGGGACCAGAGTGAAATACAGTACTCATCCAGATCCGATTCACCGGGGATAACAATGCGATATGCATCCTTCAGCGTTTCCGGACCAATTTTTAGAGAAACCCAGGAGCCGATTAGTACTGCAGAGCGCCTAAGCTCATCACCCGTCCCAGTCAATATGCCCTGTACACGCTCTTGATACGTCTGAATCAATGCACGGATTTCCGCCCTGTCCGCAGGTGATTCCAATGCTACCCGATCCAGGATGCCAAAGGTATTCTCATCCAAATATACTAGCTGCCGCACCAGTTCCTCACGCAGTGAATCCGTAACCAGACTATGGCTCATAGTAGATTTCACCCGCTCTCTTCATCAGTTCTTGCTCAAAAATTTGTACTTGCCCTCTCATTTCCATCAATCCTTCCACATAGTAAAATAGATCCCTTGGTGGGGATCTATCTATTAGGATAACATCTTTTGTCAGAAAGACAATGCCCGGCTGGCCGCGATGCTCACCGCTCCGTTGGTCACTGGTCACTAACTCTGTTTCCGCCATACATTCATTTTACTTCCACTCTTGTAGCACTTGGCACTTGGCACTCGACACTCGGCACTCAGCTCTCAGCTCTCAGCTCTCAGCTCTCAGCTCTCAGCTCTCAGCTCTCAGTTCTCAGTTCTCAGTTCTCAGTTCTCGGCACTCGGCTCTCAGCTCTTGCCAGCTTCAGCCCGGCTATACATATTCAGCTCCTGCAGCCGGATGAGCACCTTGCCATAACGTCCTCCCTGCTTAATCAATACCTTGCCGTCTGGATAAGTCCGGTGTACATACTCGGTAACGATTCTCCGCACAGACTCATCCGCTGTATGCCCATGATGCTTCAGCATCTGCAGGGTCTCTTCAATCGCCTCTTCGCGTGGCAGCTCCATGCTCTTCATCTCCCGCGTGATCAGTGACTCGAACGAATAACCCTTCAAATAGAGCAAATGGGTTAAATAAGCCATATCCGAGCTTTTCGCATGCACTTCCTGTCCAGACAGCAAAGGAAGAACTTCATTCATAAGACTATGCTCCCTGCCCCCTGCATTGAGACTGATGTAGCAATACTTGCGCGCGCAGCTGAGCACACTCTCCACACTTTCCCAATCGGTAACCGCCGGAGACATGGATACAAACACGAGATCAAAGGCGCCTTTCCAGCCCCTTGCGGCAAGATCCACATTTTCGAACAAGTCACGTACCAGTTCCACCTGACCCTGAGGGAACCTGGCTGTATTCTCCATGAACAGCTCCCCTAATGGAACGTTCGGCTCTACTGCTGTGACTTGCGCCCCTCTATCGGCAAAAGGAACCGTGAACCCGCCTGAAGCCGCGCCTACATCCAATACGGACTGCCCTTCAAAGGATACTCCCTGTCCTTCCAGCCAGCCAATAATCCGCTCACTTCTGCGTCTTCCCCCTTCACTGAACACTTCTTCGTTAAATGTCTTCGCCTTGTGGTCAAAGGAGCGTGCCAGATCCGTCCCGGCCATCCTGAATTTATTGCCCATCGCTTCCGGGTCCTCTTTCCAGGCCTTCTCCCATACGCTGGTATTGAATAAATCGGTTGTCATATCAGCTCATTCCTCTCTAAATGCTCTTTTTTCACTTCACAGATTTAAAAGACTTACTATATCTATAATCATGCCGCAAAATAACGGCGGATGATTAGTCCACCGTTATTTTCACGGCAAGCTCGGACATTTTCTTATTCTGCAGATACCGCTCCATTTGCTGCTCTGCTTCGATCATCTCCTTTTGAATCGGACACGTACTGGAGTGATTAAGCGTGCAATCGAACAACGAAGCCGTGCCTTCAATCGCATGAATGATATCCAGAAAAGAAATCTCCTCCTGCTTGCGCTTCAGCCGGTATCCCCCGTTCGCGCCGGATGCGGACTCAATGAGATCCGCCTTCACCAGCTTAGTCAGGATCTTTGACAGATACGTAGGAGATACCCCCTGCCGCTCCGCGAGCTGCTGAACTCCTATAGGCTTATTCGGCGCGGCAGCCACCAGAAAGAGCATGGTGTGCAGCGCGTAATTGGTTGCCTTTGAATACTTCATCGTACCACCTCAATCAAAGACTTTATTAGTCTATAATAGCGCTTATATAAGTAAAAAGCAAACAAAGGATTTCCACAGCCTCCCGCTGCAGAAATCCCTGTACTCCCATAACATTATCCCCACTCGGCTAATTGCGGTTGTGGTTCCAGCTCCTTACAGCTGCGGCTCCACCGCATAAGTGAAACTATAGTCGCCCGAGCCCAGCTCTAGCTTCACTTTATCCCCAAGTTGTTCTGCCGAATGTACACCAGCCGCCAGCTCCAGCAATCCATCACTTTCCCGCACCTGGGCCAGCCCCGCATTTGGGAGATACAGCTCAGCGGTGGCGTTTGGCGGCACTGAAACAGAAACCTCCAGCCGATCCGCTGCTGTTCTCCATTCCGAGCGGATACGCCCGTACATCGTTTCAAGCTCGGCAGCGGCCCAGGTTAAGTCACCGCCCGGCTGCGGCTGAATCACAAATTTTTTGTAGCCGGGAAAATCTTCATCCAGCTCAATACCGGCGACATGGCGGTACAGAAAGTCCCCGATGGCCCCATACGCATAATGATTGAAGGAATTCATGTCCTTGCTCCAAAAGCTGCCGTCCTCCTTCATCCCGTCCCAGTGCTCCCATATGGTCGTCGCTCCCTTGGTCACCTGATACAGCCAGGAGGGATAATCCGTCTGCAGCAGCAGTTGATAAGCCACATCTGTGTGCCCCGCCTCACTCAACACAAGATTCAGATACGGCGTACCGACAAAACCTGTTGTGAGATGATAGTGGCTCTCCTCCAAGAGCTTCAGGAGTTTGCCAACGGTACGTTCTTTTGCCGTTCCTTCCACCAGCCCGAACATTAACGCGAGCACACAGGCCGTTTGTGTGGACACGGATAACCGTCCGGAGGGGGTGATGAATTCCCGGTTAAAGGCTGTCACAATACGGCTGTGCAGCTCTGAATATCGCTGGGCGTCGTCTGTTTTCCCGAGAACATGGGCTGTCTTCTGCATCAACTGAACGGAATACGCGTAGAACGCCGTTGCGATATAATCGGTATCCGTAGCACCGCTGTAGCTGTCCGGTTTGGCATCCAGGCCCAGCCAGTCGCCGAAATGAAAGCCCGTATTCCACAGAAATTCGTCACTCCCCTGCTGGCGGATATATTCTACCCAGCCCTGCATGCTCGGGTATTGCTGTTCCAGGATGCGCTTATCTCCGTAGCATTGGTATAGCGTCCAGGGACAGATGACCGCAGCATCCCCCCATGCCGCAGAGGAATGCTCATTTTCTCCCAGCACATTCGGGATCACGAACGGAACACCCCCATGGTCCAACTGGTCGGCTGCCAGATCCTTAAGCCATTTGGTGAAGAAAGGCGCTACATTCATCAGATATGCGGAAGTGCGGATGAACATTTGCGCATCTCCGGTCCAGCCGAGCCGTTCATCCCGCTGTGGGCAATCGGTCGGCACATCGACAAAGTTGCCCTTTTGACCCCACCGGATATTATGCTGCAGCTGGTTCAGCAGCGGATTGGAGCAGGTGAAGGAGCCGGTAGGTTCCATATCCGAATGAAGCACAATGCCTGTGAAATCCTGCAGAGCTACGTTCGCGCCAAATCCGAGCAGCTGCACATAACGAAATCCCTGGAAGGTAAAACGCGGCTCGTAGCTTTCCGGGCCTCCGCCTTTTGCAATGTACGTCACGGTCTGCTTGGCTCGTCTCAGGTTATCCGTATATACATTTCCTTCTTGATCCAGGACCTCAAAATGGAGCAGCTGTACCTGAGTTCCTCCAGGGGCCTCCAGGGTAAAATGCATCCAGCCGACCATGTTCTGCCCCATGTCGAGTACGGTTTCACCTGCTGGCGTCTTAAGTAGCTGAACTGGCTGGATCTCTTCAATTTTTCTTACCGGAACATTCTCCTGTGCGACCAAAATCTCCTTGGGATGGGTGACAAGTTCTACACGGGACCAGCCGCTGTCATCATAACCGGCTCTGCTGAATCCACTCCGCTCCAGACGGGCGTCATAGGTCTCACCGTGATACAGCTCCGACATTAGAATCGGACCGGCGGCAGCCGTCCAGTGTTCACCGGTGGTGATGATCTGTTCGTCCCCATCCGCAAAAGTCAGATGTATCTGCATCAGCAATGCCGGGCGGTCACCGTACAGATGCTTGCGGTTATCCCAGGCCAGGTTCCCTTTGTACCAGCCGTTCCCGAGCCAGGCACCCACCGCATTATCTCCCGCTTCTATCTGCCCCGTAATATCATAGGTCTGCACCTGCAGCCGGTGATTGTAGCTGGTCCAGCCCGGGGTCAGATAACCGTCGCCCACCCGTGAGCCGTTCAATTCCATTTCATACAGACCCAGGGCGGTCACGTACATTCTGGCCTGAAGCGGTGTACCATCGATGTGAAAAGTGTGGCGTACAAGCGGACATTGCTCCGCCTCTACATCAAGCAGAGAAAGCGGGGCGCTAATCCATCCAGCCTTCCATTCCTCCGCTTTCAGCAGCCCCATTTCCCAAAACGCAGCTTCCGACCATTCCGTATGCCGGTTCTCCCGGTCCCACACCTTCACGCGGTAATAATACCGTTGTCGTGAACGGAGTTCCGGTTCCACCAGCTCCACATGTGTACATTGATCCGAATACACTCTGCCGGAGGTCCATAGAAGACTGCCAAAATCCGGCTCAGCAGAAATCTGAATGTCATAGGACTGCTGCATCACGTTCCTCTCCTCCGATTGAAGCTGCCAGCTTATTCTTGGATGGCGCACATCAAGTCCGACCGGATTCTCCTTATACTCCACACGTAATTTTTGTACCTTTAACATCCATAGCCACCCCGTCTTTTCTTGGATTCACCTTGTGATTTCGAAGCGCTTTCTATTACAATTATAGAAATCAATTGACTTCGCAAGACCCGTGAAAAGGACGTTTCACCTGCGTAATAAGGACTTTTAGTTCCGTTAAGAAAGGGATGGACGGATGAATTCTGCAGAGCATATGCTTAAAGGCGAAGCTTTTTTTCAAAAGAATCTGCTGCTCTATGTTAACCGTGCTACGGAGACTTACCAGCTTCCGCTTCATTCCCATGATTTCATCGAGCTGGCCTTCGTTGCGGAAGGGAAGGGGTTTCATTATACAGAACAAGAGGTTCAGAAAGCCTGCAGAGGGCAGCTGTATTTCATTCCCGTTGGCGTGTCCCATGTTTTCCGGCCTTCGTCGCCCCATTCGCTTAAAGAACCGCTCGTCGTCTATAATTGTTTATTCACAACAGCGCTTCTGGATGACCTGGCTTCCGTGATCCCGGATGCACCAATTGCAGCGTACCTCGAACAGATCAAGAATCAGCAGGTGCCCGCATTCTCCATGACCGACCAAAATGGTTCCATCGAGAACCTCTTCCTCTCGCTGCACCGGGAGTACAATCTCCCGCAGACCGGTTCCGGCAGTTATCTGCTGACCCTGTTCATTCAGCTGGTTGTCACCCTGTACAGGTTACAGCATGATGAGCTGCACTTTCCGGTAACCAGACCGACGCAATTCCTGCAAATTCTCCACTATATCCAGCAGGAGTATGCCCAAGACCTTACCTTGTCCCATCTTGCCCGGACGTTTGACTGGAGCGAGCGGCATCTTCAGCGGCTGTTCAAAACACACACCGGCCAGACCTTCCATCATTTCCTGCAAAATGTCCGGATTCAAAAGAGCTGCGTTCTGCTGATCCAGCAGCTACACTCCCCCATTCCGCTCATTGCGGAGCAGGTCGGCTACCACGATACCAAAACGTTCAACCTGGTCTTCAAACGGATCATTGGCAAACCGCCCGGCGGGTACCGGCAGGAGGCGGCAAGCACCGGAGCGCAACCGCAGGCGATAGAAGCCGCCATTGACGCTAATCCCAGCGGTTGACAATAATAGCAGTGGCCTGCAGATATTATTAGCTTATAAGAATGGTTGCTGCTCTGAGATAACAAGGGAAGCTGCCGAGTGGAACAAACTCACCTTAAAGGGTGAATCCAGTAGCTCATTGCCGCAGGTAGGTAGCGTCAATGGTCCCAAGCAGAGGTATTTCTACCTCCCATTCTCTCCGCTAGCCCGTTTACGGCGAGATCAGAGGTACTTCTACCTCCCTTTCTCTCCGCTAGCCCGTTTACGGCGAGACCAGAGGTATTTCTACCTTCCATTCCCCCCGCTAACCCGTTTACGGCGAGATCAGAGGTACTTCTACCTCCCTTTCTCTCCGCTAGCCCGTTTACGGCGAGACCAGAGGTATTTCTACCTTCCATTCCCCCCGCTAGCCCGTTTACGGCGAGATCAGAGGTATTTCTACCTCCCATTCTTTCCGCTAGCCCGTTTACGGCGAGACGAGAGGTATTTCTACCTCTTATGCCCGTTTAGTTCATTTCGTTTCCTCCGGTCTATTTCTTCACGTATATCCCTCTCACTTTTCAATCGGAGTGATCCACCGTTTTTTTCACAGTAGAATTCCCTATACAATAAAAAAGCCGCCCTGTGTCCTCGTAAAGAACTGACAGGGCGGCATCTTTTTGAGATATTATGTCCTATTTCTGCAACTCCGCATCCTTTTGCTTCAGCAGGTCGCCATATTCCGCTTTATACTCCTCCAGCTTGTCCTTCAGCTCAGTATTGGACGGATCCAGTTTCAGCTTGCTGCTGGTGGACAGTATGTCATCGACTACATTATCGATTTGGCTGTCAATCGCCTTGATTTTGCTTTTGGTCACTGCTGTTTCAGAATCTGGTGTCATCGTGGGCAGGGGTCCGATAGTGATGCTCTCGGCTTTAGCCAGCGAAGGAGAGGATACACTCTGTCTCTCGTCCAGACTTATAGTCTTGCCGGACAAGGAGACCTTATAGCCTGCCAGCTCTCCGATAGCCCGAACTGGTGCATAGCTTTTTCCATCAATAACAATGGCCTTGTCGGCCAGCTTCTTGCCGTATACGTTTACGGTGTATTCTGCTTGAATGGTCTTGCCTACTAGACTTGTAGAGGCTCCAATCGCTTGAGTACTAATCATCAGTACCGCACCGGCAAGAAAGCCGGCAGCAAGCTTTTTCATAAGAAGTTCACTCCCCGTAAAATATTATACTTGCTAGTTTACCATTTTACGGCGGGTGATTACGAGCTTGCAGCCCGTACCGTTCTACATTTTTATATCGAATTTCAGGGAAATCAATCAAATAAATATGGTATAGTCATATCAAAGTTAAGGCTAATATATCAAAATGGAGTGTGAATGTATGATGAACGATCAGAAACTCTATTACGGAAAAAATATTACGGTTATGTTTCAGCCTGAGAAATGCATTCATTCCGGTGTTTGTGTCAAAGGTTTCCCTGCCGTATTTAATTTAAACAAACGCCCCTGGGTAGACCCCGATGCCGCTGCCGCTGAAGCCATCGGCCGGCATATTGACCAATGCCCGAGCGGTGCGCTGAAATACGAGCTTCTTGAGGAAGAAAAATAATATATAGTAGAGGCCCGAAATCAAGCAACCTGATGCTTTTTATATGCCCGATAAGTAAAAGGCAGCAGCAGTGCTATACCGATGATTGCACAGCCTGGCAGCACCTTATACTCCGGAATCAACTGTCCAAACATATGGAATACTTCGTAATCGGTTATTTTTCTGGAACTGTCAAACATATTGCTTGGAAGCAGAGCCAGCAGATGGTTAAACAGGCGGCTGGTTTGGCTTGCCGGAATAGCCATCGGGACGAAAAGTAAAATTCCGATGGCTATGATAACGGGAAAAGGACTGCGCATACGGCTGGATAGCCACAGCGTTACCACTCCTACAAGAAGACAGGCCAGACTGCCAATGAGGACTGCCCATAAATAGGTTTGAAAAACGGTATAGGGAACCGGTGCCATAAATCGAATCATCTGCACACTGGCATTTCCGCCATCAAATCCGCATATCCCGAGCAGCAGAAGAGTGTAGGTGGTCAGCCCCAAGATAAGCAGTCCCACAGACACGATTAGGCTCGCTTTTATTTTCGCGGATATGACCTTGCTTCTCCCATAGCGGGAAGATCGGAGGATAGCGTCAGCTCCGCTCTGATATTCACCGGCAAAGACGGGGGCCAGACAAACTGCGATGACAAAAGCAGTGAATAAAAAAATAAACTGCAGATTCTCAAACACATTTGCCCAGCCTGTAACATAATCCATTTGAAAGGGAACGGGGATCCTCTCATTCATCTTGATAAAGTAGTCTTTCGCTTCCGCCGAATAATTGCCATACGCATACTCTGCATTCAAATATTCGTGCACCCTCTCCAGCCGTTTCTGATAAAATGCTGTTGCATCACTTGGTTTTAATTTATCGATAAAATAATCGTAATCATTCACCGGTGAAAAAGCATAGTTCATCAATGAATACATCTGTTCATACTTAACATCAAACTTCGCGTAAGCTTCAACCGTCATCTCCCCTTTCTCATCCAGATTCTTGGGGTCATGAAGCAGATTCTGATGCCGTCTTATTGTATTTTTCAGTTTTTCCGAAGTTAACGGACCGGCAAGCTGCCGGTTGTACGCTCTTTCCAACTGAATGGCGGGTATCCCATGTAAGAAATTGCCGTCCTTGCCTGTGATCTGCGCATTTGCAACCAGAACAGTTGACATCAATATGGCCATGGTTACTATTATTGCTACCCCTGCATAAAATGACTTCTTTCGCATAATCTTCCGCAACTCGAACCGGGTTAAAGTATCCATCGATTCCCCCTATTTCCCTTCACCAGCTATTGCAGCCTGTTCATCTTGAAAATGGTACAGATAAAAATCCTCCAGCGTCGGCACAACTGATGTTGTTGATCGATCTGCCGGTTTCACCTTGGACACAATGCGCAGCTCCACCTGATCCCCTTCGTGCCGCAGATTACTGATACAATAGCGGCCATTCCACTCCTCAACCTCCCGCGAAGAAATATGGCATGTCCAAACCAAGCCTTCCATCGCAGCCGTTAGCTGTTCCACCGTACCTGTCATCAATAGGGCGCCTTGCTTCATCACCAGAATCTGGTCGGCTATGTATTCTACATCCGCTACAATATGAGTCGATAGGATGATAATTTTATCCTTGGCAAGATCAGCGATGAGATTGCGAAAGCGCACCCGCTCCTTGGGATCGAGACCCGCCGTTGGCTCGTCCAACACCAGCACGCTGGGATCATTTAACATCGCTTGGGCAATACCAAGGCGCTGTTTCATCCCCCCGGAAAAGGTGCGGATTTTGCTTCGTGCTACCTCCGACAGGGCTACCCTCTGCAAAAGCTCCCTGGCTTTTCCTTTTGCCGCGTGCAGGCTCAAGCCTTTCAATGACCCCACATACCAGAGAAATTCCTCTGCGCTGAAATCCGGATAGTAACCGAAATCCTGGGGCAAATAGCCCAACATATCGCGATACCGTTCCCCCATATGGCTGATTTCCTCACCATTCATATGAATCGTTCCCGAAGACGGGTTCAGAATGCCACAGATCATCCGCATCAGTGTTGTTTTCCCCGCACCGTTAGATCCCAGCAGACCGTATACACCGTGGTTGAACCGGATTGAGATTCCTTTCACTGCTTTTTTAGCAGAAAATTGTTTATGCACCTGGTTCAAAGTCAGTTCCAGCATCCCGTGCTCCTCCTTGTAATTCCCATATCTTCGGCAGGCTTTCTCCGAATATCACATCTGTATACTTGAAGCGGTCTCATGACTACAGCAAGTCTTTCGTAAGCCATTTACCTGCCGGACTACACCTAGGGTAGTCAGTAGCAGCAATACTAACCATTTCACTTTAGCCGATGATTCAAACAACCCGAGAGAAGGATTACATGTCAAAAACATCTGTCCGGTCACCACCAGACCGCAATATAAAAGACAATAATATCCGCAGTTCCGGGTACGGACCCGATTCAGCAACCACAGGCAGCCAAAACACGTCAGATTGAAGGGCACCAGCAGATACAATACCAGATCCAGGATTCCCGTCTCTGTCCACGCACTTAATAAGCCCCCCAGCAGTGTTAATCCAATCAGATCCGCCATTCCCAGCAGACTCATCCGAACAAGTGTCAGCTTTTCAAGACGATGATATGTACTGAGTTCAATCTCCTGCATATTGAAGCTTATTGATTGGGTCATAGTCTGTATGCCCGCTATTACTAGTAATGGAGCAGCTATAGAAGTCAACATGATAAGTTGAATATTTCCATTTCGCTCTTGAACAGAGTTATACAGAAGGAGCGCCATTCCCAGAACAATCAGTAATTGTACCACCCACACTTTCCATCTCATGAAGCGAAGCTGGACCTTATAAAATTCTCCTATACTTGTTTTCCGCTTCGCTTGTGCTTGGCTTAGCTCTCCTGTTGCCCCCTTGATGGTCTCCTCCAGCAGTATCTGGTCAATGGGGAAAGAGGGGTAGTTCCTTAGGGTTGCGATGATAGTCCGCTGCTTCTTGTTCAACTGAATCCCTCCTCTCCAAGTGGCGTCTTAGCAGAATCAGCCCGCGCTTCACCCGATACTGCACCATGCATACATTAACTCCCGTGATCCGCGCAATATCGCGAAAGGTCAAATCCAGACAAAACCGCATGAATATCAGCTCCCGCTGCTCTTCAGGAAGGCTTTGAAGCAGTTCATCTACGAGTGCCTGCCGTTCAACCTGTTCCTCAACAGATCCGCCCTGCCATATAACTCCTCTGTCAGCTGCCTCCTCTGTTTCCATCCTGGGTAACTGCGACCATTTCCGGAGGTGGTCATTGCACAAGTGACGGGCGATCGTGTACAAGTATGCACGGCATTTCCCGGTATTCGTATAACCTTCTATGTTCCTGCAAAAACGGTAGAAGGTTTCCTGAGTCAGATCCTTAGACTCTTCTTCACTCCGGACCCGGTAGTAGCAATACTTCTGGATTCCGGCGTAATACCGCTCAATCAGAGGTGTGAGATACCCGGCATCCCCCTCCTGGATCCGACGAATCCATTCCGCCTCATCCAACTTCGTCTCCCCCCTCTCTATATCTATATAACTGTATTGGGCTGAAAAAAAGTGAAGTCAACTTGTGATTTTTTTGTGAAATTGTTATTAATAGGTGGTTCTAAAAGGGAACGAGTGATCAGTAGTTAAGGAGTTAGCCTCATATGTATAATAAACTTGACACCATGAATGGTTTATAATACATTATGTACATCAAACTTAGCTTGTTAACAAAATATAGTATAGGTGGTGTAGCGTATGACGTATCAAGAAAAGAAGAGCATTGTATCTCTGATCACGGCAATACTTATTTTTGGATCTTATTGTGCTTACATGTTTCCAAAGGCACCCGGGGGGGCTGACTCAACGGAAAGCTTTCATTATTGGGGTTCTTTCGTGATCATTTTGACTTTAGTTTCAATCGCAGCACATATCCTGATCAGCATTATTTTTAATATTGCCTTTAGAATAACGACCGGCGAAAAGGAACCGGCATTTGCAGATGAACTGGATAAACTCATTAACTTGAAGGCTACACGGAATTCTTTCTTTGTGTTTGTCCTTGGCTTTCTTGCTGCAATGGGGGCGCTGGTCAACGATCAGTCATCACAGGTGATGTTCGTGATCCTGATCGCCGGCGGATTCATTTCCGATGTAACCGGCTCTGTCACGAAGCTTTATCATTACCGGAGAGGTGTCTAGGATGGGTAAGAATCTTATTGGCAATCACATCCGAAGATTACGGTTCGACCACGATGAAATGACACAGCAGCAATTGGCTGACAAGGTGGGCGTAACGCGGCAGACCATCGTAGCTCTGGAAAAGGGTAATTACTCGCCATCCCTGGAACTGGCCTTCCGTATTGCCCTCGCCTTCAACTTATCTCTGGAAGAGGTATTTTTTTACGGAGATGGCACGAAGGAATAATGAATGAGGAGATGACAGAATGAATTCAAACCAAACAGCAGCGAAAATAACGGGTGTCTTGTTTATTCTAGCGGCGGTTTCATCGATAGCTGGTCTTCTTTTATACGATCCGATCCTGAACGGCCCCGATTATTTATTGAAAGGTTCTGAACATGCCAACCAGGTGATACTGGGGGCAGTTATGGAGTTGATTCTTGTCGTCTCAGCTGTCGGCACTTCGATTACCATGTTCCCGTTTTTGAGAAAATACAATGAGACCTTAGCCCTTGGACATCTATGCTTCCGGTTTCTTGAGGCTGTTATCATCACAGTAGGTATCATCAGTGTATTGTCCTTATTGACCTTAAGCCGGGAATTCACAACTTCTGCTGCTGTGGATATATCTTCTTTTGAAGCTTCAGGTACACTATTAAAAGCAATCCATGACTGGACGTTTATGCTGGGTCCCAATGTCATGCTGGGTATCAATACGCTGTTATACAGCTACATTTTTTATCAAACCAAACTGGTACCCAGGTTCATATCGATCCTAGGCATTACCGGTTCCATACTGGTGTTAAGTGCAGGCATCTTAGAAATGTTCGGAGTTTTTCCTCAACTCTCTGTGTGGGGGGCCGTCTTGTCTTTGCCAGTAGCCGCCAATGAAATGATCCTTGCTGTCTGGCTTATTGTAAAAGGCTTCAACTTATCCCGGCATAGATAGACCGTCCTGGGCTGTTGCAAAACAATCAAAATGAATTAAATATCAATCTAAATATATTGTAAAACGATAAATAATGTGCTAAGTTTGATTTAACATTAATTAAATGAGGTGCATTTTATGGAACGAGGAACAACACTCTTTTTAAAGGTAGCTGTTATTGTAATTGGGCTCCCGGTTCTTGCTTTGTGTATTTTTGCGGTGCCTGAGATTGGGAATTTTGCAGCAGAGTTGTATCCGGATATGACCTCTATTAAATATCTGGTACTCATCGATTTGTATGCATCGGTAATCCCCTTTTACTTGGCACTGTATCAAGCTTTTAAACTATTAGGCTATATTGACAAGAACAAAGCATTTTCTGAATTGTCTGTACGGGTCTTAAAGAATATAAAATACTGTGCAATCACATTCAGTGCCTTGTATGTGGCAGGCTTGCCTCTCTTCTATCTCATGGCAGATATGGATGATGCCCCGGGGATCATAGTCATCGCATTGCTCATGATTTTCGCTTCCATGGTGATTGCCGTTTTTGCTGCTGTTCTCCAAAAGCTATTAAAAGAGGCCATTGATCTAAAAATAGAAAATGACTTAACAGTCTGAGGTGAATTCCATGGCGATTATAATTAATATTGATGTAATGCTGGCTAAACGGAAAATGAGTGTAACCGAACTTTCGGAGAGAGTGGGGATCACAATGGCTAACCTTTCCATATTGAAAAATGGAAAGGCCAAAGCGGTTCGATTATCCACTTTAGAGGCGATCTGCAAGGCTTTGGAATGTCAGCCTGGGGATATTCTGGAATACAAAGGTGAAGAAGACATTTAGGGGCAACAGGTTCAATACAAAAGCGGCAGCCAAGGACATCATTTTCGCGTCCCTGGCTGCCGATGTTTTTTTTATTGCCGTCAGTCCACTTATTCCACTTTCAGTGACACAGCACTTTTGGATGGCATGCTGAGGGTTAGCTGCTCACCGCCCGGCAATTTTACAGCTACGAGCTCTTCTTCTTCGCCTTCATTAAATAGCACCGCCCCAATCGATCCGTCCAGGTTGCGGAAAGCAACAGAACGGATGCACTCAAGACTTGACTCGGAATCCATCCGCAGGGCCTTGGGCCGGATCACTGTGCTGAAATGAGCCAGTGCATAGTAGTCGAGCGTATAGCTTAATTCACGGGACTGCTGGTCGATCCGGACGATACCGCGGCAGGTACTTGTGCCGAAGCCCGGCACTGTCGGACCGTTATGTTCATCTAGTGCCATATTCCACAGGACGAACGACTTGCTGTGATTTCTAAGGATCTCAATCCCTGTTCGGATCACATTCGAGAAGGCCTGTTCAAAAGGCGGAATCCATTCGCCGCCTGAGCCCTCAGTGAAGTGCACCTCTTTACCTTCAAAAGCATGCTTCACCTGTGTCTGCGCCGAGGGTTCACCACCATACCAGTGCCAGGCAACCCCGTCCACCTCTTCCCCGGCAGCTTCCAGCACGGACACCGGATAATCCGGGCGGTCCCAGTTGTGGTCATAACAGAGAATTTTACTGTGGATGTTATGCCTCCGAAATGCAGGCTTCAAGTAATCGCGTACAAAAGATGCCTGCGCCTCCGGCAGCATAAGCATGCTCGGATAATGCTGCGGTTCAAACAGCGGTTCATTCTGCGGAGTGACAGCATATATAGGCAGCCCGTGCTCTTTGTAAGCCTGAATGTACCTTACAAAATAGTCAGCGTACACACCGTAATATTCCGGCTTCAGTTCTCCGGTGATCATCGACCCGCTGGTCTTCATCCAGCCTGGAGCGCTCCAGGGCGAAGCCATCAGCTTGACCTCCGGATTCAGTACCAGCGCCTGTTGCAGAAGCGGGATGATATCCTCTTCATCATGGGTGATGGAGAACCGTTTCTGCTCCATATCGGTTTCCCCTTCAGTCAGATCATTATAGCTGTAGACCGTTCTGGCATAATCCGAGGCGCCCATTGGATTTCGCAGGACCGATAATCCAATCCCCGCTGCCGGATCAAACAGCTTCACCATCAGCTCAGTTCTCTGCTCCGGGCTAAGGACCTGGTTGATCAGATATGCCGCCGAATCGGTAAAAGAAGCCCCGAAGCCGTCCATCTCCTGATAGGTTTGACTCTCGTCAAGGGTAACGGTGACGGTCGCTTGCTCCGCAGCTGCTGCTTCCAGCGGCTCTGGCGGCTGTTCTATGAATAACCCGTCTTCGCCTGTGGACTTGTAAATGACTAGTTTCTGCAATGTGGTTTCCCTCCGGGTGGCTGTTTTATATAAACCGAAATTAAGATCTTCCATTCTTTGATGTTCCTCGTGACAAGATTCCAATCAATAAAAACGTTTTTATTTTTGGTAAGAAACGGCTTCGCTACCCAGAAAAATGAGGCGGTATCCGTTTTAATGAGTCTTGCACCTCACTTTGGGTCATTCCGGTCTAACTTCAGATGACTTGAGCCTCTGACGATAATCTCGCCTTTCAGCTTCTGGGCGTTGCCCTGTTCTTTCTTCTCTATCATGCGGACCAGGTGGTCGATTGCTAATATTCCCTGCCTGGCGATTTGATTCCGCACTGTAGTTAACGGGGGGGAATAGTACTGGGCGATATCAATATCGTCAAAGCCCACTACACTAATGTCGAGCGGAACCTCGTATCCATGGGTTTTGAGCGCCTGGATACAGCCGATTGCACTGAGGTCATTGCCCGCCAGAAAAGCATCAGGCAGCTTCTCGGGAAACGCCCGGATGAAAGATTTCACCGCATTAAAGGTGCTCTCTTCCTCGAAATAGCCCTGCAAAATATAATCCTCACTCACCGGCAGACTGTACTGGCGCAATGCTGCCAGGTACCCTTCTCTGCGCTGCACGCTGTCAATCATCGTATCCACGCCGGAAATATAGGCAATTTTTTTGTGGCCCAGTCCGATTAAATATTGGGTTGCTTCATACCCCGCCTCAAAGGAATCAAAAATGATGCTGCCCATGTTCTCATTCTCCAACACCCGGTCCAGAAACACCGCTTTGATCTTCTCCTTGTTCATCGCATGAATGTCTTTATCGTCAATTCCCAGCTCTTCATAAATAATGACGCCATCCACACGCCTGCCGAGGATATTACTCATCACGACCTGCTTATCTTTGGTAACAAATACGTTCAGCCCGTAGCCCAGCCGGTCACATTGCCTGGACATGGACTCCACAAGCTTATAGAAATAGGGGCCAGCCACGCTGGTTGTAAAAAAGCCCAGCATCATGGTTTTTCCCGACTTCAGTTGCTTGCCGTTCAGGTTAGGGACATAATTCAGCCGCTGCGCCACCTTAAGCACATGCGATTTGGTCTCCGGATTCAGGACATCCACATTATTTAATGCATTTGATACCGTTGAGATTGAGACTCCTGCCTCCCTGGCGACGTCTCTGATTGTTATTTTTCCCATTATCCATTTTCCTTCGCTATAAAAACGTTTTTATTGATAATAAAATAACATAAAACCGCTTCTCAGTACACTAGTTTTTCTTGGTTTATCGGAATTGAATAAAAGTAAGAATAAGCCCTGAAATATATGGGGTCTGGTCGTAACTGCGGGGAATGTTTGGACTTCCGGCCGCTACTACTACCCTATTTATTTAGTTTTTCTACTTCATTGATCCAGTTCCTCGTCGGGTTTACCCGCCAACAGTTCCTTTGCCTCTTCCGCCCAGTCCAAATAAGCCTTGTAGACATGCTCTCCGAACAGGACGGTCAGGTAGAAATACAAATGGTCCTTTTCGGTATGGAGAACGCGCTCCAGATTCCCTTTGAACATCTGAATCTGCTGAAGACTGTGTGTATGCCGTTCTTTGAAATCTTCAATCCGCGCAAGATTGCTCTCGTCCGGAACCAGGCTTCCGAAAAAGAGCTTGAGCAGGATCTCATATTTTGTATACTCCTTCTGCTCGGGAAGCATGACCCACTCCTTCAGAAGCTCCCGCCCTTTGTCCGTGATGGAATAGATGTTTTTCTCCGGGCCTTTGGAGCCGGCGCCCTTATGTTTAAGCACCAGCTCTTCGGTTACCAGCTTCGCCAGGGTCGGATATATCTGCCCATAGCCTACTTCCCAGAAGCCGCTGATCATCACATCTATCTTTTTCTTAATATCGTATCCGCTAAGATCCTCATGGTTCAGCAGGCCCAATATGATATAGACCGTAGTATTTTCCTTGGGCATGATCTTTCCTTAGGCTCCCTCCGTGTAGCTGCTTTTTGAAACGGAATCCTTCTGCACACCGAAGCCTACCCGCAGTACCTTTTTCGGGCATACGCTCTGGCAACTGCCGCACAGAATACATTCATTACTGTTCATATCTCTATTCTGTACCATTTCCTGGACCTTCAGGCTCATCGGGCAAGCCCTGTCGCACTTCTTGCAGCTGATACAGTCCTCGGTTCTGGCCTCCAAATGAAGTGAGGGATAACCCAGTTTGTTCTTAAGGGTATTGCCCAGGACCATGAACGGAGCCATCCAGCAGAGGGAATGACAGAAGGATCGCCGCCCGAACATTAGAGACACACTTACTATTAATAATACGACGGTAAAGTACGTAATGAAAGCCGGAGGGGCAGAAACAGAGATTCCGTAGTCGGTAAAATATATCGGATTGACGGATTTGATCCCGCCTGCACTCATAAACCCGGCCAGAATGGACAGCACCCACGGTACCCAAATCAGATATTTAATGAGGTTCTGTTTGCGGCTTGCAGGTTTGTTCACGACCTGGCTACAAGCCTCCTGCAAGCCTCCCGCCGGACACAACCAGCTGCAAAAGGCTCTGCCAAACACCAGCGAGAAGCCAAAAAGTGCGGCAAACAGCAGAAAGCTTCCGGTGGCTATACCGGCAAAGCTGCCTTGGACAATCAGGTAGGGAGAGAAATAATTCAAGGTAACCGGGAACAGCAGCATTGAAATCAGCAGGAGAGTCTTTCGAGTCTTTTGTTGCCGCATGCTTCATCACATTCCATTCTTCTTAGAATATAGGCTTCAGGCCAGAACGTTGTATATCATGATGATATAGTTTATGGTATCAAGTTGAGATAGATGCTGTCAATGAGCTTTTTGTCATTTTCGATTGCCTGGAAACCTGCTGAAGGTATTTTTAGTAATGTTGACAAGATTCATGAAAAGATATACTTTAATTAAAGTACTCTAAATAAAGTATATGGATGGTGTTGAGCGATGAAGTTGTTTTTCAAAAATAAAGCGGTCATGAGTGGTGTGTTCATGATGATTTTTTACCAGATCATAATGATCGGAGTCTTTACTTCCGGTTATAGTGCGATTCCGAAGAATATCGGCGATCTCTCGGTGGCAATCGTGAATGAAGATCAGCAGTACGGGGTGGAATTTGCGAAGCAGCTTGAGCAGGATCTGCCGTTTCGTGTTCAGACGAATACCAATCTAAAGACGGCTCAGCAAAAGCTTGAGGACCGGGACATTTATCTGATTATGCACATCCCTCAGGATTTTACGCAGAAGCTTTCTGCTCCAGACCAGCAAGTTCAACTGAATTATTATATTAACCAGTCCAATCCGGCTACCACCAACAGCACGGTGCAAAATGTAGTAACGCAAATCACAGACAAAATCAGCGCCCAGTTGCAGACCAGCAGCATTGAAGGTGTACTGCAAAACGTGAAGATGCCCGAGGCACAGGCCAAGGAAGTTGCCGCAGACATTGTGAATAAAGTGCATGCCAATGTGGTGGCCTCCAATCCCCAGCCAGCCGGGATGCATAACCAGATGGCTCCGATGTTTCTGACGATGTCCTCTTATGTCGGGGCTATGATCTACTCCATGATGGCCATCGGTGCATTAAACCAGTTAAAGGGCAAGCTTGGAAAATGGAAAGCCTTCCTTTCGCTGCAAGGTACCAATGCAATGATCGCTCTGATCGTCCCATTGATCGGGCTTAGTATTTATTTCGCCATACACGGATATGGGGCTAGTACGTTTGTTCATATGTGGCTGCTGCACGCTCTGGAATTATTTGCAGCCATTCAGTTCACCAGTATTTTCTGCCTGCTATTTGGGCAAGCTGGCATGATGCTGAATCTACCGCTCTTGCTGATTCAGACCATCGCCAATGGATCGGTGGTGCCACAGGTGATGATGCCAGGGTTTTTCAAAGCCATCAGCCATATTTCCGTGATGTTCTACACGGTTCAGCTGGACTATAATTTGCTCTTTGGAGGAGGGAACTCTGCATTTCTGCTGCTTGGTCTGGTCCTCGTCGCCGTTTCGGCTCTCACCATTAACGCAGTGATCCACCATTTCAAGCCGTACAGCAAATTAAGTCCTAATGCTGCACCGCAGCCACTCTTCATGTAAAATAGAAAGAGCCGACCTGCCAATTACGGCAGCCGGCTCTTTTCATATATCTTCTAGGAGGAGTCTTATGTCGCTTCAAATATTCATCCTTGGCATCCTGAGCGAAGGAGAGCATCATCCTTACGACCTGAAGAAGCAAGTTCTAAAGCCTATCGATAATTCATTTCCGATCAATGACGGAACTCTTTACTATAATTTTGAAATTCTAAATAAAAAAGGGCTTATTCGTAAAATCAAGGTCGTGCAAAGCGACAACCGTCCCGAAAAAACAACCTATGGAATCACAGAAAAGGGCCGTGAAGCGCTGGTGGAAGAGATTTATTCCATTTTCCAAAACTTCACGGATGTCACTTCCTTGTACTCCTCACTCCTATTCCTGGATAAGGTGGACCGCAAGAAGCTCGCTTATATGATTGAGGAAGCCATTGAGCGGTTGAATAAAAGAAAGCTATTGATTGAAAACAGCGATCCCGAGTTGTCAACCGTTCCCGATTCCCAAAAAATCCCCGTCGGGCTGATTTCAGATCATGCCTATCATTCTGTTCAAAATGATATCAACTGGCTGCATAAGCTGCTTCTTGAAGTGCGTAGTTAAGCAAGAGAACCCTCGACATTCTAATTAAATTTAAGCATAAAAAAATGCCCAGGCTTGGGGTTAGCCAGGCCTGGGCAGGTGATGAATGTGACGTTGTTACTATTCAAGTCATTATGCTGATGGGGTTGCCGGTTTGTCTTCAGCGATCATCGTCCGGTTCCTGCCGTTGCTCTTCGCCAGGTATAGCGCCTGATCCGCCTTCTCCAGCAATCCCTCCTGATCTGAAGCATGCTGCGGGTAATGGGCGATGCCCTGAGACACTGTAACCTGTGACGGAATGGGACCCTGGCTCTGCTCCAGTGCCCGGCGGACTCTTTCTGCAACCTTGAAGGCTTCTTGCGGACGGGTACGGGCCAGCAGAATCACAAACTCCTCACCGCCGAAGCGATGGCACACATCATCCGGACGAAGCGAGGAAACAATCACACCGGCTACATGCTTCAGCACTTCGTCACCGGTAACATGGCCATAGGTGTCGTTCACGAACTTGAAACGGTCCACATCCAGCACAATCAAAGAAAATGGTGTCCCCGAAGCGATCCACTGACTGAGCGTGTACTCCAGTGATCTCCGGTTCTTAAGCCCGGTCAGCGCATCTGTCGCAGCTTCCTGCGTCAGTTGATCCGTCTGTTTCTGAATGTCTGCCACAGCCAGAAAGACAGCCTTGGTCAGCAAATCGGCCTCCCGGCTCCAGTGCGGCTTGGCTTCCGGAATGACAACCTTCTCCTTGCCCATCTTGCTTACCAGATCCGCCAGATAGGCAAAAGGCCGGGCCAGCCTGCGCGCCACCAGGATCACACCAACCAGCAGTACAATAAACGGAACCAGTGAGTAGCCAATAATAGTCTCAATATGCCCGATCAGCTGCTGGTGGATCAGACTCAGCGGCGAGACGACCACAATTCCCCAGCCGTTCGCCGGAACACTGGAGTATCCGGCGAGCAGATCGATACCCTGAAGGTTACGAACCTGCTGTTCCCCACTCTCCCCCTTCATCAGCTTCTGCACAACCTTATTGCTGCTGACATCCATCCCGGAGAGCTGCTTGTCCGGATGATACAGCAAATGCCCGTCGGAATCGACAATATAATAGTAGGAGCCCAAATCGTCCACGCTGTTATTTCCGAATATCCTGGAGAGCACATTATTCTCCTGCAGATAAATCGTACCGCCCAGTATACCCAGATATGTACCGTTGCTGCTGAAGATAGGTTGACTTAAGAACACAATCAGTCTTTTGGTGTTCGCAGTCATATATGGAGCGGATATGTAGGGCTTTTTGAGTGCCAATGCTTCCTTAGAGGATTGAGAACTAATATGCTTGCCTGCGGTGCCTATGGTGGACGGTTCTACGTTGCGGACAACCCCGTCAGTACCTATTACTACGATGGAATTAAAATAATTGCTGCTGTTGCGCATCAATTCCAATTGATGGTCCACTTGCTCAGGCGCCATAACGTCCATATTGGAAAGCACCCGTGCATTATAGGCCAGACTGCTGCCAATGGATTGAAATAAGGAATCCATCGTCCTGGACATGCGGTCCGCATTAGTGAAATTCAGATGGAGCGTCGTCTCCATCAAAGATTGTCTTTTGGAGTCATAAGAGCCAACCAGCATAATGGTTGAGGTTAGCAGAACCACCAGCGTCACAAGGCCTGTAAGCAGCGATGTCAGACTGAGCTTCTTCCTTTGACGTGGCCCGGCTTTTCTCAGTGTAAGCAAACGATAAACCCTCCTTGATTTCTGAAAACTATATAAATCCATCATACAACAAATAATATCGTTATTCGACAAAGAATCCATGCAAAATGGCGTGCAAATGGTTCCCCCATTTGACACGCCATTATTGCATCAGGTTCTGCTGAACATCCCCGTCCTACACTACCTGCTATTGAACTGCCGGCTGCTGCCCACCAGGTTCTTCAAGCGGCAGTTCGGGCTGCGGGTTCTCTTGCTGGAGCATATCAGATTCCTCAGCGGCGGCCCCTTGAATCATCGTTCCATTGAACAATGAGGTGATTTCAGCTGCAGTTAGTGCCCGGCTGTAGATCAGAAAATCATCAATGGCACCGTTCAAATTGGGATCGCCATATTGGGATTTGCCGATATAGTTCTGAGTCGTAACGCCAAGACTTGAAGGCTTCAGCGACATGGCGGTATTCACAGCAACTTGCACGCCATCAACATAGAGGCGGCCCGTCGTACCGGACAACGTCACCGCGACATGCTTCCATTGCCCGATTGCAAGCGGGGCAGAAGCCGTAAGCTGCTGTTCTGAACTGTTGCCGCCGTTTGTAATCGCAAACCGCATGCCGCCGCCTCCACCTGTCTGGGGGGCCAGGAACATATTTGTAGTCGTGTCGGTGCCAAAATCAAAGATTCTCGCCCAGTCATTATTCGCGGTAATGCGTACCCAGGCTGAGATCGTAAAATCGTTCAGCTGGCTGAGCACTCCAGCTGGCAAAGAAGCATAAGCACTGGTTCCGCTTAAGCCCAGCGCATTCCCTGCTCCAGTCCGGCCGGTAACCCAGGATGCTGTTCCTGTCAGAACGGCATGATTGGCACCATATGAAGAATCGGTCACTGTTGTGCCTGAGGATTGGTTCATTTTATAGTTGACGACTATATCTGTTACCGGTGTGGCTGTCCCCTGCTCAACCTTCACCTCGTAGGATGCTGCTGTACCGATATTGAGACTGGCTATTGCCGTTTGGCCGTTCACTGCCGTGAAACTTCCGGAGGCTACATTATTGACGGTTACATTATAGGTTCCGGCGGCAAGCCCGCTGAAGTCCACTTTTGTGATATGGGCAGTGCCGGGTGTTACATTGCTGAGTGTGAAGCTGACACTGTTCTTTGCTTTGGCGACTGTTGCCAGGCTGTATCTGTCACGTCCCAGGGTCATGCCCCATTTTTCCGTGATCAGATTAAGGCGCTGAAATACGCCGTCCTTCGGAACAATAATATAATTACCGCCGCTCTCCGTTACATCACAGCCATAGCCGTAGAGGCCAAAGATCGGGTCGACCGCTACATCGGAGCTAAGAATCTTGATCGCACCGAACAGTCCGAGGTCGGCTTCGCCGGACATGCCGCGCCATCCATTGAACAATGGGCCGCCATCCAGACCGAGTGCGCCATTGTTGCCTTTCATGGCTTGATACGTCCAGGACACCGCCCCAATATCCGCCGGATCGGAGCTGATCTGGCCTGAGTTGATGGCATTTACATTGGCAATCTTGGCAGCATAGCTGAGCCTCTGCTCTACCTCAGGCGCAGTGGAATTGCTGCGTACCCAATCGTCCATGGCAGTTCCGGCCAGCGATGCTGTGTATTGGAACTGCCACCAGGGCTCCCCGTTGATAGTCACCGGATCGGTATAGAAATACCAGACAGGCATTTTTCCGCGGACAGCACGGGTTTTGGTATTGATTTTGCCTTTAATCGTATTGTTGTTCTTCATTTTGGCCAGCATATAAACGGCTTCTTCACCTGTGTTGTCATAGTTGTATTCCGAACCGTACGGGTAAGCCGTACTTGCGAAATTGTTGTATTTGGTGTTCATTTTTGCGATAATATCGTTCGCCTGGGAGGTATAGCCCTCATCTTGCAGCGCTTTGATAATCTCTGGAGTAGTTACTTCTCCCATCAGACCCGTGTTCCAATTATAGGCGACTGGCCCGTCATAGAGAGCCTTCATAATGTTATAGGCCCGCAGCAGATAGGTGCTGCTCGTCTCTTTGTAGCTGATCAGGCCAGGGTACAACTTGGAGATTTTATACATACTGAAATACGTGTTGTAAATATGCGGGTAAGCATAACCCCGGTACGTTGGGGTATCATTCGGAGGCGCCATAAGGAAGTCCGGCACCAGATAATCGGTGTGATGTCCAGCCATCAGGTTGTTCCAGATCGTGGTATCCAGATACTGATCGAGTGCTGTAATTTCTGATGTGACGGGTTTCTGGACATTTTTCTCGGCAAGGAATTGAGCGTGTGTGTACCCCCAGTCATCTCCCCAGCCCCAGTACCCTGCAAAGTTGTTGCGTTTGGTGTTCGACTGCATCATCCAGTCGTCGAACGCCTTGTCCCGGATATCTCCGGGCACATTCCACTGCTGATTGTTCACCATAAAGGTCGCATGACGCTGAAGTGCGGCATCCACGGCTTCAATGGCGTAGAACTGCAGGGTTGTCTTTTCACCGCTGCCATAATTCACTGTAATATTGTTGGGACCCAGGTGATTCATCTGGAGTGAATACAGCTTGTGGTCACCCGACGCAGTGCCAATTGAGGTCACGGTGGTTTCAGACGGATATTGTGCGGTCACGGAAGTAATGGTCTTGGAGGTGCGGAGATCGAATTTGGCGGTCTGATTGACCGGCACGATCATCCCGGGGACTACAGTGGTATCAATCATCCCTTCGGAATACAGCCGGTCTTTGACGGCCTGCTCACTGGCGGCTTTGAAAAATTTAAAGGCATAGGTTTTGCTAGCTCCTGGCGCCAGGGTCAGGCTGCTGTTCGGCAGATATCCGCTGCCGGTGCTTTTGATCACATTGGAATGGATGTAATAGACTGAGAGGCCTTCGACCCAGCCGCCTTGATCGCCTGCCCATTTACTGCCGGGATGCTGCTGAATACGCCAGTTGTCCATATACTCAAAGCCTGCGCCGGTTGTGCTGTCCGGGACAATCAGGAGCGAGGGGCCGATGCCGCTGGGCCGCTGGGCAGTGACATAAGAGCTGTTATTACCGATGAAGGACTGGGTGACCACCCGTGTTTCATAAATCTGCTCATTGCTGCCTCCGGTCCAGAATTCATTGAAGGGAAGAGGCAGGCCAAAGTCTCCGATCTCCAAAGTCTGTGTGCTGGTATTGGTCACTTGAATCTGCCAGAGCAAGTAATCGCTTACAAGACTATAGCTTTCATTCACGCGGAAATTTCGGATTCCTTCGGCATTCGTTGAGTTTTGATAGGTAATGTTGACAGTGTTGCCGGATTGGCTTTGTGTACGGGCATCAGCCGACTTGTTGGTCCAGGCTTTGGTCCAGGCACCGTTATTGAGCCGGTAAGTGAACATAAGCTCGCCCAGCCATTGATGGTCCGCTGTATTCTGGTTAGGGGCATTGGTAGCATTCATGACGTAGTTGGTAGGAAAATTATCTCCGGTTAGCTTCAGGCTGGAGATATCGCCATTGGAACCGGTACTGACCTGGAAATTGCTGTTCGACAAATCATAGGCAAAGGCAGGCTGGGCAAACCACAGAAATCCTGCGGCGGCAGCAGTGAAGACTGCACTCAAAACGGTCCTTCTTACAGAACGGGCCTGAATCTTCTCCAGCATAGATTTAACCTCCTGGTTGAAGCGGAATGTACAGTATTTGTCTACTCCTCCACTACGCTTGATCCCTCTCTAAACTCCCCCCCCTTTCAGAATCTCTTTGCCCTCCATCGTAATGCTTAAAAATTGTTGTAATTCATCTACCATATTACAGTCTGTGCTGTAAAAGAAAATCGAGATTTCCAACCTTATTTTTAATCATTTCAACCTATATGGGTTGAACAGTCTATGAACTGGAAATTCGTCATTAATCGGCAGGATAGTCCAATTCATTTCGCGAATAATCTACATGGGAGGTTATACGCAACCTCGAAAAAATAAAAAATGGATGTGATCGATATGGGCGTTGATTTTACTGCAATCTTTGAATATCAAAATGTTGAATTCAATAAATTTTTCATAGATATTCAAAATAGAGATATATTTACTTGTTTTCATGAATACATAGAAGATAAAAAGGCTAATGTTAGTCATTCTGGCTGGTCAGTAGATAGTAATTTTAGCAAGTATTTTGAAATTCATTGCCCTGGTATGCATATTATCTTTAATAAATCAGGACTTTGTTGCATCTTTGGCGGACCAAGGTGGGATTATTTCTTAACTAATGAATCTGAACGAAATAGGGTAAGTGGAGCTTGTATGGAAGTTGCAAAGCACTTTCTAACAAATGAAATAATTTATTTACCCGATCACTATGGATTAGACTATATCTACTCTGATCATAATTGGGATGCATTAACAAAATCATTATATCGACGTCTAGGAAAACCACGTGAATCAATTGAATTAATCTATAAAGAATATGAGGATAGTATTGATACTGATGGTTATTACATTGATAAATTTAATATGTGAGCTACTTTTTCAGACATTCGCAATAGTTTTCGAAGAAGCTGGGCGGCTAAGTCGACCCGTGGAAACTCCAGAAAAGAGGGCAGATATGAAGAAATATATACTAGTATTATTTGGTTTCATGATTATAAGCGCTTGTAATAAAAGTACAAACTATCAAAATGTCGAAATAATGGGTCCGTCAATGGAACCGACATATAAAGAGGGTCAAATAGTTAAGGTAGAAACGGATTATTATACTCAGCATGAAATAAAACGGAATGATCTTGTGTACTTTCATATGGATCCGAAAAATATAAAGTATGTTAAACGAGTTGTAGGTTTGCCCAACGAAAAAATAGAAGTAATGAAAGACAAAATACTAATCAATGATGTTCAAATCGTATTGCCGGTTGCTATGGTAGACAACCCAAATGTTGGTGAATACACAATAGGAGCAGATCAATATTTTGTAATTGGAGATAATTATAGCAATAGTTTGGATAGCAGGTCCTTCGGTACGATTAGCAAAGAACAAATTCTTGGGAAGATCATAGAATAACCTAGCACCAACATTTACGCTGTAATATGAAGGAAGGGCATTGATGCTGAACCGAACATCCTTTTATATAATCTTTTTCATTATAATTCTTATCTTGCTATCCATAATCGAGCCTTCCGTTAAGATGGGATTGTTCATGGCTATCATGATCACATCATTCAAATATATAGACACATTTTTGCATGAACTCGGGCATTTTTTTGCAGGGAAACTGGTTGGGTATGAAATAGAACGTGTAGTAATCGGAGATCGGAAACCCATTTTTAGTGGGGTCGTCTTTGGAACATCGTTTATATTTTGCTATGGCTTCGGCGGGTTAACTGTTCCAGGTACAAGTGTTAAGATCAGCAAGCTGCGTCTTTCTGTTTTTGCTCTCGGAGGGGTATTCTTTCAGATTTTTATTATTAGTATAATCTACATTTTATTTGGAATTGGTAGTGAAGAAAATTATTTTCTCCCCCTTCTATTTATGTTTTTGAATCTAATCACCATAGTATATAACTTATACCCAAGAACCTTTATCCAAGACGGAAGGGTATACCTTAGTGATGGATTACTTTTCAAAAAAATAATAATGATGAACACAACCGTTCAATAAGGAATAACTACGGTCACAACCGTTCCCACCCCGGGCTCCGATTGAATCTGAAGTTCCGCCAGACCTCCGTACATCAAATTCAGCCGTTTTTTGACATTTCGCAGTCCTATGCCTCCGGCGTCGCGAATCAGCATGTCCTCGATATGCTCTTTGGACATCCCTACCCCATTATCCGAAACGGTAAAATACAGCCGTTCCCCGGATCTCCGGCCTGTAATCTTAATCCTTCCCCCGCTCACAACCGCCTCCATACTATGGATAATAGCATTCTCGACAATAGGCTGGAGGAACAGCTTGGGAACCACCTTCCCGGGAGGCAGATTCTCCAACTCGTATTCCACCTCAAACACTCCGGCATAACGTTTGCCCATAATATGTGTGTAGCTCCTCAGCCAGTTCAGATCGTCCTCCAGCAGAACCTCCTCCTGGCCGTTGTTCATCGTATACTGGAGCATAGTGGATAGGCTGACAATCATTTGACTGATCTCGTTCTCCTCCCGCTCCAGGGCCATCCAGTTGATGATATTGAGCGTATTGTAAAGGAAATGGGGATTGAGCTGGAGGTTGAGCGCCAGCATCTCTGCTTCTTTCTCGCGTCTGGTGCTTTTGTAATTTTCATCGATCAGCTCAAGAATCCTTTCGTTCATCTGATTGTATCTCTTCACGAGAATGCGAAATTCCAATTGCGGCTGGTCCGGAATCTTGGTGGAAAAATCACCGGCCCCGGTTAATTGAATCGCGGCCATCATTTTTTTGATCGGTTTCGTCAAATGGCTGGAAATTACATAGGCAATGCCCACTGACAATAGAAGCAGGACCAGAGTAATGCCTAGATCCGTATAGCTGACGGTCGGCAGGTTGCGGACCAATTGGCGGTACGGGACAACGTATACGGTAACCCAACCTGTTATGGCGGAAGCGGCATAACCAATCAACACGTCCTCTTTTCCCTGCTTGACCAGAGCAGTCCCTGTCACAGATGTGAACTTGTCCTTATACCATCTGTTCGCATCTGTCATCCCCAGAAGTGAATTGTCCGGGTAGGTGACGATCTGTCCTTCTCTGGAGACCACATAGAAATAAGACCCCTGCACAGCAGGCGTCTGAGCCATATACTGCCGGTAATACTCTTCATTAAAATTAATCAGCAGCACCGGCCGCTCCACACGCTGAGGCCAGCTGCGGCTCATGCCGTCGATGACGGGTGAAATGTTAAGCAGCCGCCCTGCTGAGAAAACCATGCGGAACTTGGCGTCCATTCCACCTAATTGAGGCTGTCCGTAGATTCTTGTCCAATCGTAGGTGGGGAACCACAGCAGGCTCCCGTTCACATCCGCTATCTTTTGGTATATATAGGAGTGTACGAACCCGGACGGCGGAACGGAGACAAACGGTGAATTGGTGGTATAGCCCGTAGCGCCTCCCCCGAAGCTGTAATAACTGGTAACCAGCTGCACAGAATAGAAGTCCTGCTCGTTACGGAAATACTTGTTCAGAATTTCAGTTGCTTTGCGGTCCATTCTTAACAGCTCTTCATCGGTCCGGGGCTGCTGCCGGTCAAAGAGGGTGAATAAGTCCGGGTCTGAAATGAGGTCAATGGTTCTGGATTCGATATGATTCAGCATCAAATCGCTGATCTCTGTTTTCTTTTTCACGATCTCCAGGATACTGTCTTCGGCATTGCTGACTATGATGTCCGAGCTCGTCTTATAGTTGATGACAGCGTTCGTCACCGAAGGAATCGAAATCAGCAGCACAAAACAGAGGATCAGCTTGGTCCTCAGCTTCATATTTTTCCACAGATCCCGTTTGTCACGGTAGATATACCGGTATCCAGCCATAATTCCTCCATAAAAGCCGTCTAGATTTCAGTCAGTTTGCGCGTCAAGGCGCGGTATTCTTCCGGTGTGAGACCCGTTTCCTTTTTGAAGACTCGGTTGAAATATTTGACATCATGATACCCTAGCTGCTCTGCGATCCGGTACACCTTCTCATTAGAACTCCCAAGCATTTCTTTGGCCTCATTCAACCGTAGCCGGGTTACATATTGATTGAAGGTCAGATGGAGCCGGCTCTTGAAAAACTGGCAGAAATAGCTGGAGCTAAAGTGAAACATGGCGGCGACCGCTTCCTGGGAAAGGTCCTCCCTATAGTGCTGGTCAATATAATCAAGACACCGTGACATCACTCCCTCCTTCCGTTCCCGCTTCGCTTCCGCCACACTTTGGGCAATGTCCTCCAAAAGCCTGGCTGCGGACGCAATCAATTCTGGACAGCAGCGAATGCCGTCGCCCAAGCAGGAGGCGCGCTGCAGCAGAGCTTCCTGCACATCCTCTCTTATACTATCGAGTTCATAAATCACCCTGGACAGAAGGTGCTTGACTTCCCGCACCAATTCCTCCGGTAAAGGCAGGGCCCCTTCTCCAAGCATCCGGCGGACCGCTTCCTCTGCCGCCGGCCCGAAACCTGAAAACCCATCCCAGCCTTCGATTACCTCCTTTAGCCTACCCGGAATCCGGGTATCGGAGGTAAGCATCCGGCTGGCGTCCAGCCCCCCATCTGCCGCCAAATATACTTGCGGCTCCCCGGGCTGTGCATAAAAGCAGCGTGCAGCCGCACAGCGGGCTTCGGTATAAGCACGGGCAACATCATCGTATAAATGCTCTGAAGGAGCGCTGATCCCCACAGTCAGCCGGAGCTGTTCAAGCATCTGGAGCATACCGGAGTCAGGTTGTACGCTGCTTGCCGCTACCAGCAGACCGGGATCCTGACGGGAAGTAAAACCCGTATGAAAACCAAAGGGCCGCAAGGATGCCGTCACCTCTTCCGCAGCCCTTTCCCCGTTGATATAGACCACCAGCAAGCTGCCGGAGCCGCTGAATCCAAGCATAGTCAACACTTCTTCTCGGTCTGCCGGGGTTCTTAGTTTCCCTTCCAGCCAATGGTTCAGGAGGCGTTGACGATAGGCGGGTTCTGCCACATCCAGCCGGATGGCAAGCCGTTCATATTCCTGCCGGGTGGCGTACTCTTCCTCCAGGCTCTTTTCCGTCTTCTCAAGAACAGTAATGAACTTCTGCGGGTCAAGCGGCTTCAGCATATATTCGGAAGATCCAAGACTCATCGCTTTTTGCGCATATTCGAAACGGCTGTATCCGCTTAAATAAATGACCCGCCGCGGAGCAGGCTGAGGCGTAAGCTGTTCCAGGAAATCCAGTCCGTCCATGAGCGGCATCCTAATGTCGGTGATAATAATCTGGAAGCAGCGGGCGCTGCAGATCTCAAGGGCCTCCCGGCCATTCCTGGCTGTAACGATCCCGTATTCCGGACGCAAGCGGCGCAGCATGCCGGAGAGTCCGGTGAGGTGAGCAGGTTCATCATCTACTAACAGAATATCGTACATGCTGTGCCCCCTTATCAGCCCTTGATTCCGGTCATGGCAATCCCTTCAATGAAATGGCGCTGTGCAATCAGAAAGATCACCAGCGAAGGGATCACAATGACTGTAGTCGCAGCCATCATCAGATTCCACTGTGCAGAGTAGGAACCCTGAAATAAGGTCAGTCCCTGCATTAACGTATAATTTTTCTCGGAGGTAATGAACGCCAGCGGTCCCAGGTAATCATTCCAGTTCGCCAAAAAAGTCAGCAAGCCGATCACAATCATCGCCTGTTTGGCCAGCGGGACGATAATCACTGCATATATCCGTACATGTCCCGCACCATCCACCTTGGCCGCCTCGTCCAGCTCGCGCGGGATGCCCAGAAAGAACTGCCGCAGCAGAAAAATATTGAACACCCCTCCGCCGAACCAGGCAGGTGCCACCAGCGGAACGAAAGTGTCCGTCAAGTGAAGGGCATTCCAGAATACGTACTGCGGAATCATGACTACAAAGAACGGAATCATAAGTCCGGTTAATATCAGCCCAAATACCTGGTCCCGCCCTTTCCAATCGATACGCGAAAAGCTGTAGGCACACAACGAGGCGGAGAGCAGAACCCCCAGGATCGCCAATGAAGTAATAATGACACTGTTCAGAAAGAAACGGCCAAACGGATATGCATCCAGTGCCGTACGGAAATTATCCCACTTGAAAGCCTTCGGAATAAACCCCGGCGGAATCTGATACAGCTCCCCCATATCAATCAGTGACGTCCGGACCATCCAAAAGATAGGAAAGAGGCAAAACAAACTTCCAATACCAAGCAGCAGATATACTATTGCTTGATTTATCCACGATTGCTGTTTCAACGCTGTTCCCCCTTCCCTTCGTAATACACAAACGATTTGGAGAAGAAGAAAATCAAAGCGGTGAACAGGGCGATCACCAGAAACAGCAGCACAGAAATCGCACTGGCACTACCCATCCGGGAGGACTTGAATCCTTCATTGAACAGGTACAGTACATAAAAAAGGCTCTTGTTGCTCGGTCCGCCCTGTGTCATTACCGAAGGCTGGACAAACGCCTGAAACCCGTTAATAAAGGCAATAACCGTGTTAAAAAAGATGATGGACGAGGTCATGGGGATGGTAATATAGAACAGCTTATGGAGCCTATTCCCCCCGTCGATCTCAATCGCTTCATACAGCTGGGAGGGGATGCCCTGCAGTCCGGCCAGAAAAATTACGATGGTATTGCCCAGTGTCCAAAAGCTGAAGAGGATCAAGGTCGGAACTACCGACCCTGTATCCCCCAGCCATTGCGAAGTAGGCAGATGAAGCTGCTCCAGCATGGCGTTCACAATGCCAAAATCCGGCTGCAGCAGCCACATCCATACCATGGAAGAAGCGGCTAACGGAATGATGACCGGCAAATAGAATATTCCGCGAAAAAAAGCTCTGCCTGCAATTTTCTGATTCAGCAATACCGCAGCAAAAAAGGAAATGATAATGCCCAGAGGCACACTGACAAAAACATAATAGAAGGTGGCTTTGACCGCCGGATAAAAGAAAGGGTCGGCACCTGTGAAAAGGGTCTTGTAATTGGCAATGCCAATCCACTCCGGTACCATACCTACACTATAGTTGGTAAAACTCAGATATATGCTTGCAGCAATTGGAACAAGCACGAACAGCAGGTATCCCGCCAGTACCGGCGAAGCAAACAAAAGTCCGTAACGCAGCTCCTTGGCAGCCTGGTGTCTTTTGCTTGAATGCCGGACCGGCTTCAGGGTCTGTACCCCATTCACAGCATCCTCAAGGGGAGACATCATAACGTCCTCTGATTTCCGGCTGAATCTTTGCCTCAACCTCCTTCATCGCCTCCAGGGCGGTTTTCTTGCCGAGCCATACCTCATCCATACCGGAGAAGGTAATCGCATTCACTTTGGAGAAATTTTTAATATAATACGACCCGTTCGGCACCCCGTTGTTCAGCAGATTATTCATCATCGCATCCTTGAAGCCGGAGGGATGAGCCGGATTGTTCTCCGCCCACTTGGCTACCAGCCCGGGATCGGTATACCATTTGGTCATCGTAGGCATCCACAATCCGCCTTTGTAGAGGTCTATGGCACCTTCCGGATTCTCCAGAAATTTCGTCAGCAGCCAGGCTTCTTCCTGATGCTTGCTGGATGTATAGATGACAGAAGCTCCGCTGATTCCCATCGGAACGCTGCGTTTCATCTTCGGAAGCACACCGATATCATAATTGACTTTGGCGGCACCGAGATCCAGGTTGATCCATTGGCCGTGCATCGACATCGCTGCCAGCTTCGATTGCAGGGCAACCGCCTGGGAAGGAATCGACTTCATCTGCACCGGAGAGGGTGCCACATGATACACGTTAATTAAATCCGCCAGGCGCTGGATTGCTTCCGCCGCTTCCGGCTGGCTGAACCCGAATTTGCCGTCTTTGGTCACCCATTCTCCTTCATTGTTAATCACTGCCGCATGCACAGGTCCATGCCAAGTTTCAAAAGAGACGCCAAACTGCTTGATATTATCCTTATCAAATCCGGGATCGGCGGCATTTTTACCGTTTTTGTCGAGGGTTAATTGCTGGGCGACTTTTACGAATTCATCCCAGCTCCAGGCCATTTCCGGCTTGGCAGGAGGATAATCCACCTTGGCTTCATCAAATAGATCCTTGTTGTAGAACAGCCCGAAGGTTTCTCCGGCTGTACTGATTCCGTATGCGAAATCCTTGGATGACTTGAACCAGATATAGTCCAAAAAGTCGCTGCGCTTCAGGTCCTTATCCGCATCCAGCAGTTCAAACATATTGACGAACTTGCCGTCCTTTTGCCAGGGGTCTGCCAGCTCGCCATGCATATAGCCCAGATCCGGCGCTTCATTCCCGGCTACCATAGCCGTAATCTTGGCATCATAATCCGCTTCCGGGATATGAATGGCATTCACTTTGATATTCGGATATTTATCTGTGAAGGCCTGGGTTGCCTTCTCAATAGCTGCCTTCTCCTGCGGACTGCCCCAGAAGGTGAATTTCAGCGTTACGGGTTTCCCTGACTGCTCTGCGTTTCCTTGACCCTTCGCTGCGTTTCCCTTATCGCTTTCATTCTTGCCTCCAGCGTTTGAACATCCCGCCAGCAGGGTGGCCAGCAGCAAAATTACGGTCAGCAGCCCATATAATACTTTTCCACGACCTCTTCCATTGCGCTCCATCATAACCCTCCCTAAAAGTTGTGTAGCATGCGCTTCCTTGAATCACTTCGCAAAACACGCTTCGGAAGCAAATGCTAAAATGTGTTGATTGGATTTCTGTTCTTATCATAGGGAATACGCTTACATTATGAAATTCCAAATTTTTAATAATGGTGGATTATTTTCGGATGTTGAGTAGAAAAAAAGAAGGTGCCTGGACCCTGGACCCAAGTGCACCTTCTTTGCTCTGTGAAATTAACCTGTGTTTATTAGTTGAACTTTTTATGAGTATTTTAAATTCATCTTATTTAGTTCATAGCACGTAAAAAATTATACATGGCCTGGGTGCTCTGCGCCCGGGACACGAGTCCTTGCGGGTCGAACCGCCCGTCTCCTACCCCTTGCATAATGCCGTGAGCCACTGCCTGATCCACTTGTGATTTCGCCCAGACCGAGATTAGGGAACTGTCCGTCAGACTTTGTAATCCGCCGCGTGAAGCCGCTTGACCCGCCTTGTATTCGTAAGCCTTAATGAGAAGCACTGCCATTTGCTCACGGGTTATCTCGGCATCCGGTGCAAAGGCGGTTGCTGATACCCCTTGAATCAGCCCGGCATCATAAGCTGCTGCCACGGATTTGGTGTACCAGCTTCCGGGTTGCACATCCCGGAACGGAAGCTCTTCACCCGTGTCCTTCAGTTGAAGTGCTCTGACCAGCATTGCAGTAAACTCAGCCCTTGTTGTCGTTTGGGCTGGAGCAAAGCGGCTGTCCGTAAGCCCCGTAACCACATGTTTGGCACTGAGCGATTTCAGTGCTGTATACACCCAGTGGTCAGGGGCAACATCTATGAATGTGGCGTCATAAGACAACACGGCGTAGGTGCTGAAATGATCCAGCATCAGGACCAGCTTCTTGCTGGCCTTGTCTGCTGTCCCTCCCACATAGCTCCACTGTGAGGTGTCTCCGTTCTTCAGGTACACCCCAAGCCATTCTTCATTTACAGCCGAAGCTGCATAGGGAAGCATGGCACGGACCCCTTGGGAAAAGGCAGACAGTGTGATTTCCGATCCGTCCGCTGTGCGCAGCACCAGCCCGAATTCATAAGCCGTCCCTTCTTGACGGTAGATGCCGCTTCCATTCCCGGACGGGACTGCTCCATTTGGAACAGGCGCAAGCGTGATCATAATTGCTGCTCCGCTGCGTTTATCCTCTGCCAGCTTCGTTCCAAGCTCTGTCAGAACAGACGCCGGAATCTGAATAGAGGCTTCGCCATCCCGGATCACCAAGGCTCTGGTGCCCAGCAGTGCTCCGGCATGAACAGGCAGTGAAGCCTGGGTCTGTCCTGGACCCAGCGTGATCTCCACAGCATCAGCCACCGGCCCAGAAGCGAATGCTTCTTCACCAACCACCTTCAATCCGGCAGCCGGAGCTGCTGACGATGCCGGTGCTGGCGTTGGTACCGGCGTTGGTGTCGGTGTTGGTGTTGGTACCGGCGTTGGTGTCGGTGTCGGTGTGACCGTCGGACCTGTCACGGTAACCTTCGCTCTGGCTGCCAAATCCGTACCTTCCACTGCACCGCTCACTGTGAAGCTTCCGGCACGGGCATACTGCTGCGGGGCGATAGTCTGCCAGACTACGGGAACCGTCCGGGAAGTTGAATCGCTGTATACTGCTGTAACTACCGACGGCAGCAGCGGTGCATTCCCTGCTGTTGTCACGACCTCCACGTCCTGAAGGCTCGCAATGACAGGGGCCTCTGAATCAAGCACGGACACCTTGGCCACGGCGTGCTGATCTGTTCCGCCAGCGGTTCCAGTCACGGTGAAGACTCCCGGCACCGCATACGATACAGGGTCAATGCCCTGCCAGATGACGGAGGTTTCACCAATCGTATGATCGGAGTACGTTGCCTGTACTACCGTTGGCAGCACCGGAGCGACCCTTACAGTTGTGGTAATGTGTACCTCCTTCAGCTCCACAATCGTTCGTTTCACAGCTTCAGTTACGGTTACTGTGGCTGCTGCAGGCCAAGTAGTGCCTTCCACTTGTCCTGAAACCACAAACTCTCCAGGCCGTGCGTAGTCCTCTTCCGGCACACTGTTCCAGCTGACCTCAGCAGTCCCTTCACTTCCGTTCTCATATTTCACTTGAACCGTGTCCGGCAAGACAGGTGCAACGGTTGCCGACGTCGTTACGCTGACCGGTTCCACACTTTGAATGTCCTTGTCTTCATACAATGCTTTTACCTGTGAAGCGTCCATTGCCCCGCTGTAAATGCGGAAATCATCAAGCCCGGCATTCAGCTGTGCCCCGTTGCCATAACCGGAGACACCGATTCGCTTCACATCGTTAGTAGCTGTAATGGAGCCCGGCGAACCATCGGTGTCCACCTGCTGGGCCACGCCGTTTCTGTAGATGATTCCGGTCTTAGTCACCGCATCGAACGTGAAGACCACATGGGTCCATTCATTCAGCGGCAAAAACGCCTCAGGCGACTGTTTCACATAGAAGCCGTTTGCTCCATCTACGTACACAATACTGGAGTTGCCGTTATAGGTGATAAAAAATCCGTTACCCGCGTAGTTGCCCTCAGGCTTGAACCACAGCAGCACATTCTCCTTGTCATTCATGGCGCCGGTGCGTTTGACCCAATAGGACAGCGTCATACTGCCTGGCTGAAGGGCAGGATCGGTGCCGGCAGAGATATAATTCCCGCCCGCTCCACTGAAGGTCAACGCTCCATTCTTATGCCCCTGAGCTTCCCAATGGAGACTGCCAAGAACCGATCCTTCATGTCCGTTCCCCGAGGCATCAGCAATGGCAGTACCCTGACCTTCGTCGAAGTTATAGCGCAGCACAAGCTCAGGAAAAGGGGTGATTACCCGCTTAGTTACGGTTACCTTAGCCTGAACCGCCGTCTGTGTTCCGATAACGGTTCCGTTTGCGGTAAATGTAGAACCCTCCTTGTCATACAGTGCAGGGGTTACCGTCCCCCACTGTACGGAAACTACAGACTGGCTTCCATCCTCCAGGCTGGCGGTTACCGTTGACGGAAGCTTCGGCGCCTGCTTGGCCGGTGTTGTAAGCACAACATCCTCTACCGAGATAATGTGGCCTGCCGGGGCAAGCAGCGCAGTGATTTCGTCCGGACTCAGCGCTCTGCTGTAGATCCGGAAGTCGTCGACCAAACCATCCAAATACGGGTCGGCAAATTGCGATTTGCCGATATAGTTGTTTTTGGTTTTACCGAGATCTGAAGGTTTGAGCGTCATATGGTCATTTCTGCCCGCCTCCACACCGTCGATATATAAGATCCCCAGAGAGCCGGACAATGTCACGGCTACATGCTTCCATTCGCCAGCAGGAAGAGCAGGACCGTCAATGGTCTGCTCTTGACCCGGGGCATTCCCGCCGGTAGAAATACCGAACCGGGTAATGGAGCCGGCTTTGGGTGACAGGAACATATAGGTGCTTGTTCCGGTGCCAAAATCGAAGATCCGCGAATAGGTTCCAACGCTGTCCATCTTCACCCAGGCTGACACGGTAACCGCATCCGCACGGCTCAGCAGGCCTTCGGGCATTTTCACATAGGCATCCTGGCCGCTCAGCTCAAGCGCATGATTGATTCTGCCCGGAAGCCAGGAGGCGGCTCCCAGCACACTGCCGTCCTTACCGCTTCCGGAATCATCGGCTGCCACTGTACCGGATGTTTCATCGAAGTTATAATGCACAAGCAGCTCCGGCAGCGACGGCGGTGCCAAGGCTGTCACCGTAACCGTATCACTGCCCTCAAGCTCCGAATCGTTTACAGTCAGCTTGAACACATAAGTTCCCGGCTTCGTTGCCGTGAATGAAGTGAATAGCGCCGCATGATTGCCAAATACAACCTGACCGTCTTCCGGTCCGGACACCAGGGACCATACCGGGGTCAGCGTTCCCTGCGGGAGACCATCGTCTTGGGCTGTGCCGCGAAGCATGGCATCGTCCACTTGCAGCGTGTAGGTGAAATCTGCTCCCGCATCAACCGATGGGACCTGATTGTCATCCGGCTCTGTGGCACTCAGCTCTACCGTATAAGCAACTGCCGGTCCGGCTTCAATCGTCAGCTTTGCTTCATCCCCGAACGCATTCAGCTTGCCCGCAGGCTCACCATCGATGGTGATAAGATAGGCTCCTTTTACCAGACCGTTCAGGGTAAGCGTCGTTTCATGTGCATAGCCAGGCGTCAAATTACGCAGGCTGAACTTGGCATAGTCCTTATTGGCAGACAGTCTCGCTTCGGTAAACTGATCTTTATCCAGCTCGGTATAGAGCTTTTCGGTAATCAGATTGATCCGTTTGAAGAGACCGTCTGTAGGCGTGATATCGTAATAGACGGAATTCGTCACCGTAACATCCGCCCCGTAGCCTGTTACCCCGAAGATCGGATCGACGGCAATGTCCGCACTGAGAATCTGCAGCGTACCGAACAGCCCCAGATCCGCTTCCCCGGTCATACCTTTCCATCCGTTCAGCAGCGGAACATTCCGGCCGCCACCGGTTCCATTGGTGCCGTTATTGCCTTTCTCGGCCTGGTAGGTCCAGGCTGCAGCTCCGTAATTCTCCGGATCATCGCTGATCTGCCCGGAGTTGATGGCACTGAGATTAGCCAGCTTGGCCGCATAAGACAACCGCTGCTCCTCTTCCCGGTTGGCTGTGGAATGATAGCGGATCCAGTCATCCATCGCATATCCGGCCAGCGACACGCTGTACTGGAAGTTCCACCAGCTTTCTCCTGTAATGGTTACCGGATCGGCGTAGTAGTACCAGACAGGCATCTGTCCACGCGAGGTCCGCGTCTTGGCATTGATTTTACCCATCATCTCCAGCGCTTTGGCCTGTTCCAGGTCATTGTCCGTTTGCATCTTTGCCAGGGTGTATACCGCTTCCTCCCCCGTGTTGTCATAGCTGTATTCCGAACCGTAAGGGTACTTATTGTTTTTGAAATTATTATATTTGCGGAGCATCTTGGCCCGGACATCATTGGCTTCGTCCACGTAGCCTTCATCTTCAAGTGCTTGAATGATATCCGGTGTGGTCAGCTCTCCCATAAGTCCGGTCTCCCAGTTGTAGGAAACGGGGCCTTCATACAGCGCCTTCAGAATATTATAAGCCCGCAGCAAATAGGTCTCCTTGGGATGCTTATAGGCAACCAGCTCCGGGTAATTGGCGGCAATTTTGTACATGCTGAAATAGGTATTATAGATATGAGGATAGGCGTAACCACGATAGGTAGGTGTTGTATTCGGCTCCTCCATCAGGAAGTCATGAATCAGATAATCCTCATGATGGCCATTCATCAATTGGTTCCAGATGGCCGTTTCCAGGTAGTCATCCAATGCCGTGATTTCCGAAGCTACAGGACTCAGGGCATTTTTTTCAGCTAAGAACTGTCCATGCGTCAATCCCCAATCATCTCCCCAGCCCCAGTAGCCGCTGAAGTTATTCCGTTTGGACTTCGTGTTCATCATCCAGTCGTCAAAGACTTTGTCGCGTATGTCGCCGGGAAGATTCCACTGGGTTTGTTCAACCATAAAGTTCGCATGGTCCTCCAGCGCCCGGTCGACCGCATCAATGCCGTAAAATTGCAGCACGGTTGTGAGACCGCTTCCATATTGGACCGTAACATGCTGCGGCCCCAGCTTGCCCAGACTGAATTCATAAATGTGATGATCTCCGCTCTTCTGCTCAAGCAGGGGAACATCGGTCCCGTCATCCAGCTTCACGCTGTGAATGTCAGCTTTGGTGCGCAAATCGAACTTGGCCTTCTGGTTCATCGGCACAATCATGCCCGGGACAACGGTTACATCAATCAGCCCTTCCTCAACCAGCTTGTCCTTGGCTTCCTGCTCATTCGCTACAGCAAGCAGTTGAAAGCCGTAGGTTTTGCTCTCCCCGGCAGCCAGCACCAGGCTGGTATGTGGCAGATAACCCCGGTTGGTGGATTTGATCACATTGGAATGAATATAAAAGACATTCAAGCCCTCGATCCATTTGCCTTCATTCTCGGGGTTCCAGGCCCACTTGCTGCCCGGATGCTCTTCATTGCGCCAGCGGTCCTGATACTCAAAGCCCGCACCGGTAGCGGCATCCGGCATCAGCATTAGATAGGAGCCAATCCCGCTGGGTCTGCCTGCTGTAATATAAGAACCGCTGCCGCCGACAAAAGAGTGGGTGACCACACGGGTCTCGTAAATGGCATCCCCGTATGTCCACTGTTCATTGAAGGGAAGCGGGAGCCCGATATCCCCGAACTCCAGACTTTTACCACTGGTGTTGGCAACATGAATATCCCACTGGAGTGAGCCATCTGCTTCCATGGTATAGGTTTCAACCAGCTTGAAATCGTGTATTCCGCCGGCGTTTGCAGAGTTTTCGTAGGTGACTGTCACCTTACTTCCGTCCTCGTCTATGGTCCGGGCATCCCCGGATTGATTGGTAGATGCCTTGATCCATTCGCCTCCATCCAGCCGATAGGTGAAGAGCAGCTCGCCGAGCCACTGATGATCTGCCGTATCCTGCTCGGGTGTTACTGTCTTGTTCATCACATACTCGGTCGGGAAGGCGTCGCCTTTGATTTTCAGCGATGAAATTTCACCGGATTTCCCGGTTTCAATGAGCAGCTTGTCGCTTGTCAGTTCATACGCGCCGGCTTTCGACGGAAGAAGAATAATGGATAGCACCGCCAGCGTCCAGAAGACCGCTCCTGTAAGTATCCTATTCGGTGTTAATCTTGGCTGTCTTGCATCAGAAGTCTTGAATATCATGCTTGAATCATCTCCTTCGATGTATGTTATTATCGTTGTTATACGTATTCAGCTGTATTCAGCACTGCTGTTCTTCCCCAACCCAGACGGACATTTCCCCTTCCCCGCGATTGGCCCAGGCAAAATACGGAATAAACTTCAGCTGTACCTCCCGGCTCTTCAAGGGGGACCCACCGCTGTACAGCTCCTCTCCCCAGCCTGCTTCCGGCAGCATCCGTCTACCGGAAACTGAAATCGTCCGGATGCCCTCAGGGAAACCAGCTTCCTCTGCAAGTGAATATTCATTGCCCTGCGGCAGCCGCAGCTGATACAGTCTTGTGCCGTTATCGGCCTCCTCCAGGCAATAGACGAAAGGACCGCGCTGCAGGGCTACTTTGGAGAAGGTCTGGCGGATATGCGGATGACCCTTCATCGGCGTGACCGGCATCGCAAACTGCAGCTCAAGGGTATCACCGGATACCCACTTGCGGGTCAGGTGAATATATCCGTCCGCATTTCCTGCATGATGCGTCCGGGATTGGCCGTTAAGCGATACCTGGACTTCATGGCACCAATCCGGCAACCGCAGCGCAATCGTAAATTCACTGGCTTGTTCAGGAGTAACGCTCAAGCGGACTTTGCCATCCGAAGTATAGCTGGAGAACTGTTCGACAACTACCGGGATGCCACCCACAACCATTTCGGTGCGGCCCCCGATGTAGAGTTCAACGTATAAGGTACCGCCTTCTGTTGAATAAATGTAGTCTCCGAGCGAGGCGATCAGACGGGCCACATTCGGCGGACAGCAGGCGCAGGTAAACCAGCCTTGGCGCACAGCTTTTACATGATTGTAGTTCTTGTTCTTACCCAGTACTTCCGGATACACCTCAAGCGGATTCACATAGAAAAACTTGGTGCCATCCAGGGACATTCCGCTGATTACGGTATTGTAGAGCGCCCGCTCCATGACATCCGCATATTTGCTGGTGTGCTCCAGCTCCAGCATGCGCCGGGCAAAAAAGATCAGCCCCACGGAAGCACAGGTTTCGGCATAGGCCAGGTCCGGCGGCAAATCATAGTCCGCGGTAAAGGATTCCCCCTGCTCCATGGACCCGATGCCGCCCGTAATGTACATCCGTTTATTCACAATGTTGTCCCACAGCTTCCGGCAGGCTTCCAGCAGCCCGGCATCCTTGGTCTCAAGGGCAATGTCGGCCATCGCCGTACACATATAGACCAGGCGAACCGAATGCCCCTCCGCAGTGGTCTGCTCTCTGACAGGCAGATGCGATTGGCTGTACAGATGATCATGAACCATGGACAGCTGGGGGAAATGCAGGGTCCGGCCGCGTTTTTCCCACTCCTGTTCAAAGTAATGGGGCTGCTGTCCCCGCTGGTCCAGGAAATAGCGGCTTAACTCCAGATACTTCTCTTCACCTGTGGCCTGGAACAATTTCACCAGCGCCAGTTCAATCTCCTGATGGCCGTCGTAGCCTTGCAGCTTGCCGGGCTCCGCTCCGAATACGGCTGCAATGTAATCCGCATAACGGCTCACCGCATCGAGCAGCTTTCTTTTGCCGGTGGCCCTGAAATAGGCTGTTGCCGCTTCAATTAAATGTCCAGCACAATAGAGCTCGTGGCATTCCGCCAGATTAGTCCACTCTTTGCCCGGTTCTTTTAGCATAAAGTAGGTATTCAGATAGCCGTCATCCCTCTGGGCTTCAGCCAGCAGCTCAATGACGCCGTCCGCAATCTCCTCAAGTGCAGAATCCCGCTTAGTCTCCAGTAGGTACGCAACCGCTTCCAGCCATTTGCCTACATCACTGTCCTGAAAGACCATTCCGTAGAACTCGCCTGCCTCCCGGCCCGCTACAATCTTGAAATTACGGATCGCATGGCTGGGCTCAGCCCCTTCAACACGGTCATTCAGCGCCTCCCACTGATAAGGAACCATAACCTCGCGGACCAGACGGATATATTCCGACCAGAACGGATCATGAATCTGAACCTTGCCTGAAGCCGGTGTGGTATTATCATTCATTAATGGAACTCTCCTCTCATCTCTGTTACAGATCACCTGCCCGTGCCAGCCTTACCCCTTGACTCCGCCAACCGTTAATCCTTCCATGAAGAAGCGCTGGAAAAATAAGAACAGAACCAGAATAGGCAAAATGGCCAGGACAGCTCCCGAGATCAGCGCTTCATAGTTATTGCCCAAGGGAGAAACAAAGGAAGCGAGCCCGATCGGCAATGTGAATTGCTCGGTCGTCCGCAGCACGATCAGCGGCCACAGGAAGTTATTCCAGCTGTTCATGGCCTGCAGGATGGTAATCGCCCCAAACGCCGGGGCCATCAGCGGCACCATGATTCTGAAGAAGATTCCGTACTCCGAGCATCCGTCCATCCGGCCTGCATCCATGAAGTCCTTGGGTAGGCCAAGTGCAAATTGGCGGAAGAAGAAGATGGGCAGCGGGGAGACCACAAAGGGCAGAATAACCCCCCAGATGGTGTTGATCAGCTTCAGCGAAATCATTAGCTTGTAGAGCGGCAACAGAATAATCTCCACGGGAATCATCATCACCACGAGCACCAGGGTAAAAATAAAATTCCGGCCGCGAAAACGGTACATTCCCAGCCCGTAGCCTACCATTGAAGAGAACAGCAGGCTCAGCAGGGTGAACAGCGTGGTGATAAGCAGACTGTTCTTATACCAGCCAAAATAATTGCCGGCCGCCCCCTGCCCCGAAAAGATGCTTTTGTAATTGTCCAGACTCATCAAATTGAAATCCAGCCGGACATTCAGGCCGTAGCGGAACAATTCTGTAGCAGGCTTCAGGGAAGCAAGGAACAAGGCATATAACGGAAATAACATCAGGGCCGCCAGAATCACAAATAAAAGCACAAGCAGCAGAGAGGATAAGCTGAATTTGGATTTCTCTATAGTCCGCATGCTCTAGTCCTCCTTCTTAAACATGCCGGTGAGCGTTAATTGAACCAGGCTGACCAATAAGGTGATCCCCAGCAAGGTGATCCCGATGGCCGAACCAAAACCAAGATTGAAATATTGAAAACCCTGTTGATAGATATATCCGACAATGGTCAGCCCAATGTTTTGCGGCGAAGGCTTGCCTGCCCATAGCATATAGCTCTCGGTGAACATGGCATATCCACCATATATAGTGATCGTCACGACATAAATCGTGATCGGCTTCAGCAGGGGGATCGTAATTCTGATTAATTTCCGGAAAGCGCCAGCCCCATCGATTTCAGCCGCTTCGTACAGCTCGGCGGGAATGCTCTGCAGTGCAGACAGGAAATATAGAATATTGATGCCGATCCACCTCCAGCCGGCCAGTACAAGCAGGGCGAACATTCCCAGACTGGAGCTGTAGAGCCAGCGCTGGCTGGATATCCCGAATAGATGCAGAATCGTATTCATCAACGCGCCGTCAAGCTCACCAAAAATGAGACGGAACACCACACCTGCAACGACTACTGACGTAAGCGCCGGAATAAACAAGGTAGATCTGAAAAAATTGCTCCACGGCATCTTTTTCGAATTGAGCAGAACAGCCAGAATCATGGGCACCGGTATCAGCAGCAGGAGTGTCCAGATTGTGTATCGGCTGCTGTTGTAGAGTGCCGCTCCGAAATCCTCATTCCAGAGTCCTCTGTAGTTATCAAGTCCGGTAAACGACACCTCTCCCGGGAGCACTTCCTGAAAGCTCATAATTCCCGCATTAATCAGCGGGTACGCAAAGAAGACGGCGAATGACAACAGAAACGGGAATACGAACACATAGGGTGCTAATTTTTGAGAATTCCCCAGCTGGTAACTCCTTCTTCTTGGGTTTTTGGTCAACTCTCTTTCTATCTGCATAACCAAACCTCCACTCTTTTCTGCAGTGAATATTTCCGGACAATGTATGGCTGCGAAGGGGAATGTTCTATTCCCCTTCGCAGCTTGTGTGCGCTTTCATATATGGGAAAATCTTATTTCAGGCTGTCCTGCACTTCCTTCAGGACCTTGGCCGGGTCCTTCATGTCAATGAAGATTTGCGGCATCGCTTTGTTGCGGATGGCATCGAATACCTCAGGCGATTTCTCGCGGATATGGACCGGAGCAATTTCATCCTTGACGCTGAGCAGCGTATCAAAGATATCGGTACCGAAATAATCGGTGAATTTGTTCGATTCCTTCATGGCCGGATCACTCCAGACATCCGTGCGGATCGGGTCGAAGCCCAGCTGCTTCCAAATCTGCAGGTTGCCTTCCTTGGACAGCTTGGCGTAAGCCAGGAATTCCTTGATCAGATCAGGATTTTTCGCCTGGTTGGTAATCGAGGTTGCGGTCCCGCCCATCCCTGCGGAGCGGTTGCCGCCTTCTTTCCAAGCCGGCATCGGACGGATGATGACTTTTCCCTTGAGATCGGGGATATGGTCGGTGAAGCGGTTCATGAACCAGAATGGCATGAAGACCGAAGCCGCACTGCCCGAATCCATATAGCCGAAATATTCTTCTGTGTCATGGCCGGCGCCAGGAGCGACAGCAGCGACACCTTCCTTCACCATCTTCTGGAAGAATTCCATCGTTTTCACATTGACCGGTGTATCCACAGTAACATTGCCGTTCTCATCCACCTGATCCGAACCCTGCTGGCTGATCGCCGGCCACCAGGACCAGTTGCCGTTGCCTTCAAATGTGATCATCGGCTTGCCTGTTTTATCCAGCATCTGTTTGCCTGCCGTCTCAAAGTCAGCCCAGGTCTTGATGGTGTCAGGATTGATTCCTGCCTGGTCAAGCATTTCCTTGTTGTAATACATGACGGTCGCACCCACATGGTAATCAATACCATAGTACGTTTTGTCTTTGCTGTAGATTTCCACTCTGGACTTCACAATGTTGCCAAGCTCCGGCTCCACAATGTCGTTCAGGGATACCAGCTGCGGCGTTCCCTTCATAAAGTTCGGAAACTTGCTCTGCTCGATATCGACCAGATCCGGTGCGCCTACGCCCGATTGCAGGGCTACCAGCAGCTTGGTGTGCATATCGTCATAAGGTATGGTGGTCGCTTCCAGCGCAATGGCCTTATCGGGGTGGCTTTCGTTCCAGCTTGCCGCCATGCTCTCATAGAACTTCTGATGGGCGTCAACAAAGGTCCAGAACACCACCTTTTGCGCCTCAGCGGCGGGTTTTGCGGTTTCACTGCCTTCAGTTGCCTTACTGCCGTTGTTGCTTGCTGCCGGCTGGTTCGTAGGGGATGTCTCTTTATTCCCGTTACCACCGCAGCCGCTGAGCCCCATTACCAGAATCAACAATAATACCGTCGTGCACAGAAATGCTTTTTTCATTCAGCTTCCTCCTTGAATGATATATACTTAGCCCTTTACGGGAATAAGCCGGTATTTTGCATTTCATCTGTCAGAAAAACAACTTCAACTTTTAGCTATTCAACTTTTTAGAAAGCGCTTTATTTATAATAATACATGTTGTATCATGAAAAAAAACGCAGGATTCCAACCTTATTTTTAATCATTTCAACCTGCTTGGAGGAAAAATAAAATGAACTCGCCTATTCTCCATTTTATCTCTCCGCCTATTCCCTACTTCGTCGATTGCGGACATGCCACCTATGCCGCAGGGGATGTTCACATCAACCGCAACTGTATCGGCGTATTTGATCTGATTGTTGTGCTGAAGGGAATCCTCCCCGTCGGTGAGGATGGCAAGGAATGGAAGCTGCGTGAAGGTGAAATCCTTATTCTCCGTCCGGACGGCCATCATTACGGCTCTGCACCCTGCACCGAGGATACGAAGATCATCTGGATTCATTTTCAGACCTTTGGCAGCTGGAAGGAATGTATGAGTATGGACGAATGTCTGGAATCTCAGGTCACTCTGATCGAGAGCCACAAGCAAAAAGCCTACCTCAATCATGCCGATGTCTGCTCGATTTATATTCCCAAGCATATGAAAATCTCCAGGAAGGCGATGGAGGTGCTGGACCTGTTTTTTGAACAGGAGCATGAGCCGCAATCCCTGCGCAACTGGAAACGCCAGGCTTCCTTCCAATCCTTCCTCCAGCACCTGGACCGTGACCTGGCCTCCCCTTCCGATGCTACCGCCATTCAGCTTGCCGAAAAGGTGGAATTGTTCATCCGCCATAACTATACCCGGGACATCAACAACCCCATGCTGCAGAAGGAACTCAACTATCATCCGAATTATTTGGCCAAAAGCATGCTCAAAACCTATGGTATGACCCCTATGGCTTATCTGCAGAATTACCGCGTGGAACAGTCCAAGCGCCTTCTTCTTCAGACCTCCTGGTCCGTTACCCGGATCGCCGAGGAGGTCGGATTCCATCACGTTTCCCATTTCTCCTCATGTTTCTCCAAGAAGGAGGGGCTATCTCCCTCCGGCTTCCGCAGCAAATTCATTCAGAAGCGCTAGGCAAGCAAATAGGGAATAAAAAGGGAAACCAGGCGATGAATTGCTTTGCTTTAGGAGGAATATTCGTATGATTATTTTCAAAAGAATTTCCATCTGCTTATCAAGTTCTATTTTTTCGTGCAAAAAAAGAGCGGGCTATCTTTTTGATAACCTGCTCTTTTTCTTGATTTTTGGCCCTGTGCCTTCAAGATATGATGGAAATTGCAGAGATTATTGAAAATCCTGAATCTGGCCCCGATTAGTCCTGCCTAGTTACTTACGAAGCGGAGCTATAATAAAAATTTTAAATGTTATATTGGCCAAATAAATCCTCCACTCCGGCGGTAAGAAATGTCTGCAATTCTTTCAGGAGAATAGCCAGTGCAGGTTTGGTGGCAAGGATTATATGACGAACGCAGATCAGTACCGGGACAGCATGCACTAGGTTTTCCAATTTAACATTATATTATCTTTGGGAC